>CBFGPU010000283.1:0-4893 GCA_965650715.1 uncultured Haloferula sp.
GGATGTCCGACTGGATGCCGATCGGAAGTATCGCGGCATTGAAGGTGGAACCCGCCCCGCCGCGGCCGGAAACCGGGCCGTATGCGGCGCACGCCGCGCCGGCTCAACAAGAACAGGCGCCCGCCCCCGAGCCGTACCGGACACCGTCCGCCGCTCCGTCCGCGCAGCCGGTGGCCTATGGCCAGCAGCCGCTGTCGCAGGGCCTGGCGATCGCGTCGCTGGTCTGCGGGATCGTGTCGCTGATCGGTTGCTGTGCCTGGTTCATCATGCTGCCCGTGGGTTTGGTTGCGGTGGTGCTTGGATTTGTCGCGCTCTCGAAGGTGAAGAACGACCCTGCCCGATACGCAGGCAAGGGAATGGCGCGGGCTGGCGTTATCACCGGCATCCTGGGGCTGATCGCCTCAGGCGTGATGGCCGTGCTCGCCCTCCAGCTCCAAGGGCTGAGCGAGCAAGAAATGCAGGAGAAGATTATCAACTGGTTCCCGCTCAGCGAAGAGCAGCGCAATGAGATCCGCCGTGAGTTTGAGAAGAGCAGGCAGCCCACGCCTCCCTAACAGGTTATGAAAATCCGGCGTCCCTGGACACTGCTCGCGGCAGCCGGGGCGTCGGGTTTCCTGGTGCTCGGGTTGACGACCCGCGTGTGGAGCACGGCCTTGCCGGCGTGCACCTTTCTGGAGCTCACGGGACTTTACTGCCCCGGATGCGGCGGGACGCGCTGCGCGAAGAACCTGCTGCGCGGCGATCTCGCTGGAGCCTTCGCGATGAATGCCGCCGTGGCCGTGCTGTTTCTCATCGGCTGGAGTTTGCTTGCCTTCGCGGTCTGGCGCGAATGGCAGGGCCGGAGGGACGCGATGCCGCGGATTCCCGGGTGGTTCGCGTGGAGCCTGGCCGGATTCGTGGTGGCCTTCGGTCTGGCGAGGAATTTGCCGTGGTGGCCCTTCACGCTCCTCGTGCCGCACTGAAGCCGTCCATCAGCTTCGCCACATGTTTGGCGAGGAGGTCGGCCTCCAGGTTGACCCGTGCTCCCGCCTTCAATGCCGCGAGATGGGTCGCGGTGTAGGTGTGCGGCGTGATCCAGAACCTCGCGCGGCCGGTGGAAAGCTCGGCAATCGTCAGCGAGATGCCGTCCACGCAGAGCGAGCCCTTGTCGATGCACAGGCGTTCGATTTCCGGAGGGAGGGAAACATCGAAGATGTGATCCTGTCCGTGCGGATCGAGCGCGATCACCTCGCCGGTGGCATCGACATGTCCCTGCACGAAATGGCCGCCGAAACGGTCGCCGGCGCGCAGCGCGCGTTCCAGATTCACCGTGGAGCCTGAGACCAGATCTCCGAGCGAGGTGACGGCGAGGGTTTGGGCCAGCAGGTCGAAGCCGGCGCCTTCCGGGTCGATCGCGGCGACCGTGAGGCAGCAGCCGTTGACGGCCACGGACTCTCCCATGGTCAGCTCGGCGGCGAAGGGGATCGCGAGCGAGAGACGCGCCTGTTCGCCGAGCCGGTCGAGCGACCTGACCTGGCCCGTGGTTTCCACAAGTCCGGTGAACATCGTATCAGGGTGACTGGACGGGGGCGGCGTGGCCCGCTTCCTTTTCCGGGGCGAACATTTCGTCGATGCCCTTGTCCGGGAAGAAAATCATGCAGGCGGCGACGATGAGGGTGGGAAGCAGGGCTCCGAGGAAGAGTTTCAGCGGTGAAACCCCCTCGCCGAAGAAACGGCCGAGAAGGGCTTGGCCAGCGGGGTTCGGGGCGTTCGCGATGACCGTGAGACCGCCGCCGGTCACGGCACCGGCAAGCACGGCGTATTTGAGCTGGGCCGGGAGTCCTTGAACCTGGCTGGCCAGGAAGGTGATGGCCGCATTGTCGTTGAAGGAGGTGAGGATGGTCGAGCCGACGAAGAGCGCCTCCTTGCCGAGGCTGCCGATGATCGGCGCCAGCCACCAGCCCTGGAGTCCGCCATGCACCACGAGGCCGGCGAGGAAGAAGCCGACGAGTATCGGGCCGCGCAGGTTGATTTCGTGCTGGTGATGAGCGGTTGCCTGCGAGAACGCGAGGAAGAACAGGAAGCCGCCGATGAAGAGCGGCGGGTAGTGCGCGAAGAACACGGTCCAGGCCATGAAGGCGAGGTGGGTGAGTGTCACGAAAAGGGGGACCGGGCGGGATCTCTCCTTCAGGTCGCCCTTGCCATCCGCATCGTGATCGCCGGCGCGGACCGCCATCGCGGCGAGTTCCTTGCGGAACGATGCGTAGTAGAGCCCCGTCGAAGCGATGATCGCCACGACCGCCTTGTCGCCGTAATGGAGCAGCATCTCGCCGGTGCTCAGGCCCCAGCTTTTCGCGACCATCAGTACGGGCGGTGCTGCGAAGTTCGTCAGGACTCCGCCGACCGAGATATTCACGAAGAGCAATCCCAGCGTCGCGTAGGCGAAGAGCGGGGACGGCTTCAGCTTGTAGAATTTCTTGGCGAGGAGCATTGCCGAGATGGTCATCGCGCCGGGCTCGGTGATGAAGGAACCGAGCAAGGGGCCGATGATGAGGATGGCGAGCCACCAGGCAGCGGGCGATTCCTTGCCGAAGCGGGCGAAGAAGCCGAGGCAGCCTTCCGCGAAGCGAAGCACCGGGCGGGTCGAGGCCAGCGCCATGATGATCACTACGAAGAGCGGCTCGGTGAAGTTCACTCCCATCACATATCCCTTCACCGTCGGGAGATCGTAGAAGGACAGCATCGCCGCGAGCAGCACGAGGACCCAGATGCCGAAGATGGCTTCCACTTCGCCGAGGAAATGGAGGACGGTGCCCTTGAAGCTCACCATGTCGTGGGCCTTGGCCTTGTCCATCTGCTTGCGGACGCGCGCATCATGATCGTGCTGGACCTTGTGGGCGAGTTTCGTGATCGGGACGGCCACGAAGGTGTGGAGGATCGCAAGGACGAAGATGATCGTGGCGACGAGCAGGAAGGGCTGTTGTTTGGCGCGGTAGGAGAGCTTGGCGCCGATGCTCTCGATTCCCGCTGCGGCATCCTCCTGCGGGAAGGCGGCCATTTTCTCGACGAATGCCGGCGTTTGCAGCCCGTGGGCGTCCGCCGCCGCTGCCAGGCTCGGGAACAGCAGGGCGAGGAGGATGAAAAGGAAAGCAGGTAATCTCATCGGCGCGGGGCACCCATGTTTCGCGCCGCATGGCCCCGCGGCAAGGCAAACCGGGCGCATTGCATCTTCGCGGGGGACCCTCTAGCGTTTCGCCCATGCGATGCTTGAGATGGATCCCGCTTTTCGCGGCGAGCTGCTTTTTCGGCAGTTGTGCCGGGGACAAAACCGAAGCCGAGGGGAACGCCAGTCCTTTCGGACCGACGGGGATTCCCCCGCACTTGAGGAAGGGCGCGGGCGATGAAGGAACCGCGATCAAGCCTGGGGGAAACCAGCAGCAGGCAGAGGCCCTCAAGCAGGCACTGAATTACGATGCGGGCGACCTCGCCTGGACGAATCCGGATGATGCGGAGGCGGGGCTTCCGGAGCTCGAACAGCTCATGTCCGGGGCCAAGCAGGGGAGCCGCTGGTTCGAGAGCGAATCCGAGGCGCGGCGGGAATCGAAGAAGACCGGAAAGCCGCTGCTGATCTGGTTCCACGACAAGCAGATCGCCGCGAGCAACACGATCAATACCGAACTCCTGAGCACGCGGGACTTCGAGAACTGGGCGAACGAGCATACGGTCCGCCTGGTGGTGGACATGAATCCCACCGGCAAGGATGCCGACCAGATTTTCCGGCGCACGGTCCACAACCGGGAGCTGAAGAAAAAATACAATGCCCGCGGCTTTCCGACGCTGGTCGTGCTGGCTCCCTCGGGAGAGGTGATCGGGCGCTACACCGGCTACCGCCGCGGCCGGGAGGACTTCATCTGGGGGCAGATCAAGCAGGGGACATCGGTGGCGACCGAAAACTACAAGAATTGGCATGCCAGCCTTGAAAAGAAGGGCTACCGCCAATGGTCGGATGGAAAGGGCCGCTCGATTTTCGCCAAGCTGGTCCATTACAAGGACGGCGAATTGGTTCTGGCCGAGCCGGACGGCCAAAAGGCCCGCACCAGAGAGAACAAGCTTTCGGCCGAGGACCGGGCCTGGATCCAGCAGCAGAAGGCCGCGCGGGGCATCCAGTAGGGGAAGCGGACGGAAGTTCCCGGTGCCGGTGGTTGACGGCGCGGCATTCCGGTCTGAATACTCCGCCGCCCGACCACGAAGGAACATGGAAAACGTCATCATCATCGGCACCGGCTGTGCCGGCTATACCGCCGCGATCTACACCGGCCGCGCGAATCTCGCCCCCCTCATGCTCACCGGCACCCAGCCGGGCGGCCAGCTCACCACCACCACGGAGGTGGAGAACTTTCCGGGCTTCCCCGAGGGCATCATGGGCCCCGAGCTGATGATGAACATGCAGAAGCAGGCGGAGAAATTCGGCGCCCGGATCGAGTACACGAACGTCGAGGGCGTGGAAAAGCGCGCCGACGGGACCTTCCTGGTGAAGACTTCCTCCGGCAATCACGAGTCGCGCACCGTGATCATCGCGACCGGTGCCGCGCCGAAGCATCTGGGCCTGCCCAACGAGCAGTCGCTGATCGGCCGCGGGCTGACCTCCTGCGCCACCTGTGATGGTGCTTTCTACCGCGACGTGCCGGTGGCCGTGATAGGTGGCGGCGACAGCGCCTGCGAGGAAGCGACCTTTCTGACCCGCTTCGCCAGCAAGGTTTATCTGATCCACCGCCGCGACGAGCTCCGGGCCTCCAAGATCATGGCCGACCGAGCATTGGCGAATCCCAAGATCGAGCCGGTGTGGAATTCCACGGTGAGCGAATACCTCACCGACGAGGCCGACAAGGACGCCGTGCGCCGCGTCGCGATCCC
>CBFGPU010000284.1:0-4892 GCA_965650715.1 uncultured Haloferula sp.
GTCGTGGTTGTCCGCATAGGTCGCCAGCGCCAGCAAGGACCACGCGTTCACCCAAGTCGTGTTCCAGTGCCCGTAGGGATTGCGGTCCCTCACCAAGCGTTCCAGCGCGCTACCGGCCTCCGCCGATCCCGCGTCGATCGCCGACCACGCCAGCAGTTCCAGAGCCTTGTCCGTTTCCCACGGCATCCAGCGGTCGTCCTGCAAGCGGAACTTCGTCTTGTCCCTCAGGATCGCGGTAGCTCCCGCCTTGTTCCCCGGCACGTAGCACGCGAGCGCCAGCAGGCAACGCGCCCGCGGGTTCAAATCGGCCATCCGGTCCTTCAATGCATTGACGTAAGCGGCGGACTCGCGCTCGGCGAGCGCGAGTATCCACACCGCGCGGCACGCGGTCTCCAACTCGTAGGCCGAAGTTCCCGAGCCGATCCCGCGCAGGCCCGCTTCCAGATGATTGCACAGCGAGATGATCGATGCCTCCGGCACCTCCGCCCCCGCTTCACGCGCCAGGATCAGACCCAGCCCCGCATACGCGGATGCCCACGGTACCGTCTCCGTACTGCCCGGCCAGTAGCTGAATCCGCCGTCCGCCGTTTGCATGCTCAGCAAGCGGTTCACCCCGCTCTGCAAGGCGGCCTGAACCTTCGCCGGCGGATACTTCGCGAACGAGGGCACCACCCCGCGCAATTGATCCACCGCCAGCCACGGCATCATCGAGGAGGTCGTCTGCTCGACGCATCCATACGGATAGTGGAGCAGGTAATCCACCGAACCCGCCGCATCCATCAGCAGCGAGCGCGAGAACTCCAGCTCGACCTGACCCCGGCCGTTCAGCAAGCCGGGATCGAAGTCCTTCAGCAGGTCCGCGCCGTCCGTGCCCAGCTTCACCGACTTTGCCTGGCGCAGCAACGGCACCGGATAAGTCACCTGGAACCGCGCTTCCACCTGGTCGCGATGCTTGCTCGCGATCACCGGCGTCATTTCGAGCCCCTCCAACGAGACCGGCTCCGCCTTCCATGTGAAGACCGCTTCGCCGGTGTTGTCGAACTTCACCGGAAACACCACCGTGGCCGAGGCCCCCGAATCCAGCGTCAGCGTCTTCTCCGTCTCCGCACCCACCAGCGTCGCGATCGGATCGGATGCCGCCGGGCTCGGGCTGAAGCTGATCTTCCAAGTCCCCTTGTGGCCGGAAGCGTTCTGCACCAGCGCGCGCACGTCGAGCGAGTCGCCCTCGTTGGCAAAGCGCGGTGCCTGCGGCTCGATCATCAGCGGCTTGTTCACCGTGACGTCCGCCTGCGCGTGGCCGAACTTCGCCTCGCCGTGATGGACCACCGCGATCACCCGGTAGCGCGTCAGCGTGTCCGGCATCGTGAAGCTCGCCGTGAATCTCCCGCTCGCATCCGCCGTCAGCGCAGGCTGCCAACCGGCGCAAGGGTTGAAGTCGCGCCGTGCCCGCTCGGCCAGAGCGGAGAGATCACCGTCGCCACCGCCCACGAAGAAGCCCTTGTTGAAGAAGCTCTGCTCGTCGGGAGATTCCGCGAGGAAGCGGTCCAGCGTCGTGCCGCAGTTCACCCGCAGTTCGCGCGGATCGTAGAACCAGGCCATCGGATCGGGAGTCTCATAGCCCATCACCGCCAGCGTGCCCTCGTCCTCGGCATACAACGTCACCTCGGCGTTCGCTGCCGGAGAGCCATCCGCAAGCTTCACCGTGCCCGCTACATCGACCTTCTGTCCGGGCAGCACGCTGTCCTTCGGCACCTCGAGGTTCACCGCCAGACGGTCGCGCTGGTTCTCCACCATCAGCTCGCAGTAACCCAGGCGCAGCTGCGGCTCCTTGAACTGCCGCGCGCTGTCCTGCGCTCCCTTGATCACCAGCACGGACACGAAGGCGTTCGGCGCATCCGCATCGCCCACCGGGATGTCCAGCACCGGCTTGTCGGCCTTCAGCTCGACCATGAAGGAGCGCAGCACTTTTTCACGCTCCACCGTCACCAGCGCCGTGCCCTCGATCGGGGACAACACCAACACCCGCGCCGTCTCGCCCGGCTTGTAGAGCTTCTTCTCCGCCACCAGCTTGATCCGCATCCCGTCCTCATAGGCCCAGGGATACTCGTCGCCGCCGTAAACGTGGATCGAGGCCACGGTCGCGAAGTCGCGGCCTTCCGCATCCTTCCCGCGCAACTCGATCTGGTGCAGGCCCGCCTGCTGCGGGGCGAAGAGGAATTCCGTGCCTTTCCCGCCGCTCAGGTTGAGCTGCGTCGTGGAGAGATCCTCGCGCCGCGCCTCGTTGCGCACCGCGCTGCCACCGTTGCCGTCGGACATCCGCACCTGGTCGTTCACCTCGCGCGAATGCTTCGCCTCGACCGTGAGATCGCCCGCGAAGGCCTCGCCATCCGTGCCGACCGCCACGATCTGCAGCGGCAGGCGGTCCCCCGCCCGCACCAGCTTGTCGATCCGCGCGATGCCCACGTACACGGACGCCGGATGCACCGTCGCCGCCGTGCTCTTGTTCAGCGATTGCCGGTTCGCATCCGTGACCTCGGTGGAAACCGTGACCTCCCGCGTCATCGGGAACTCCGCGTCGGGCAGCTTCGCCGTGATCTTCACCGTGCCGTCTTCCGCCAGCTCCGCCTTCGACGATTCGTTGTTCGCCTTGCGCGAGCCGTAGTCGTCGTCCCAGCGGTAGCCGAAGTAGTGGTACCAGTAACCGAAGTCCTGCGTCCGGTGGTCGCCGAAAAGATAGTCGCGGAACTTCTCCGGATAGAAGTTCGTCTCCATCACATGGGTGAAGGTGTCCACCTGCCCCTTCGCCACCGGCTGGCCCTGATAGTACGAGGCTTTTAGTAGCAGCGAGACCTCCTTCGCTCCCTCCGCCGGCTGGTCGAGCGTGTGCGACAGCTCGAAGGCGTTGCGGCGGAATTCCTCGACCCGCAGCGCCAACTCGAATGCGGCGCTACCCTGGATCTGCTGGCGCTCCGACCAATCTTCCAGATCCTCCAGCTTCGCCAGTTCCTCGGGATACTCCAGCCGGATCCGGTGATAGCCGGTCTTCTCCGGCGGCAGGGCGATGTCCGCGTCGAAACTCCCGTTCGCCGAGACCTCGAGCTCGCGCCGCACGATTTCCTTGTTCGTGGGGTCGATCACCACCAGTTCCGCCTTCGCCTGCGGCTGCGGGACGATCGCGTTGCCGCTCTGGCGGCGCACGATACCCTTCAGGTGCACCGTCTCTCCCGGCCGATACAGCGAGCGGTCCGTGAAAAGGAACGCCTTGCGGAATTCCACCGGGGTCTCCTCCCAGGAATAGCGCACCGGGAAGCGCCACAGCCCGACCGTCGGCAGCGCCGTGTCGTAGGCGATCGAGTAACGGTCCGCACCCAGCACCGCCTGCAAATGCCGCGCCGCCGCCTCGCGCGGCAGGCTCGCCATCCCGTCGGCACCGGTCTTGCCGTGCTGCAATTCCTTCGCGTCTTCGCCGTAGGCCGTCAGCTCCACGTCCGCCAGCGGCTTGCCGGTCAGGCAGGAGAACGCGAACACCCGCGCTTCGCCGTCGATCACCTTCCACGCCAGACCGATGTCCGTGAGCTGGATCAAAGCCTGCACCACCGGCGCCTTCACGCCGTCCCCCTCTTCATCCTCCTCCTCGTGCTTCCCGGAACCCTCCTTCGGCGTCCCCGCGATCTCCATGAAAAAGGCCCCAGGCGCCTTCGCGACCGGCTCGTGCCCCTCCGCCTCCTTCGGGAATCCCAGTTCCCACGGCTTTGCCTCGCCAGCCAGCACCTTGTCCCAATCCAGTAGTATCGGCTGACTGGTATCCAACGGGTTATGAAGGTCGATCACCAGATCGGCCACCGTCTCACCGCCCATCATTTCGTAGGGTATAAGGTGTGTCGGCCTCAGATAATCCCCGTCCGGACCCACCCCCGTGTAGTGGCGGTAACCCTGCTGCGCGCGGATCAATTGCGCCCCGTCCAGCTTCTTCACCCGCACCCGCACCTTCTCCAGATTCACCGTCTGCACCCGGTACTTCCGCGTTCCGGAGGCAAGCTGGCTTTCATCCTGGCTCGGCAACGCGAGCTCCGCCGCCAGCGGCTTGAACTCGAGTTGCTTCGAAACCGGCCGGCCCAGCGCCCGGCCATCGATCGATGCCAGTTCGCCCGCAAGCTGCACGTTCCACACCGACTCCTGCGAGAAGTCGCCGAGCAGATGCAGTTCGTCGTTCTTCACTTCGATCCGGAAATCCTCCGGCTGCGGCGTCACGATCACGTACCCCGCCGGCAGATCCACCGGCAGCTTCACGTTGAAGTCCGCCACGATCCGCCGCGGCTCGTCCGCGATCGTCACCGCGCTCAGCGATTCGATCGTCAGCGGATCCACGTTGCCGATGTGCCGCACCGCGTCCGCTCCGAACTTCGCCTTGCCCGTCGCATCCGGCAGCCCGCTCAGCATCGAGAGACGCCAGTTCTTCCCTTCCGGCAGCGGCTGCAGCGGCGAAACGACCAGCCCGTTCGGCAGATCCAGCTCGGGCTTCAGCTCGCGCTCCGGAACCTCCGTCTGGCCGCGAAGCGCGAAGCGCTCGCTCCAGGAAAGCCCCAGGAATCCGGGCTGCTTCAGCCGCCCGAAGCTCGCCCGCTCCGTCTTCGCCGCCACGCGCTTCCCGCCGTCCGCCTCGAAGAACAGGAACGGTGCCGCCTTCTCCGGCGTCACGTCGCCGTTGAAGCGCAGGAAAAACGACGCCGTCCGCGGCGACCAGTCCCCCTCGTAGCGTTCTAACAGCGTCGCATAGTCCACTTGGAACGACTCGCTCGGAAACTTCCCGAGGTCCTCGTTCGGAACCGGCGTGCCGTCGAGATGGACGTGCTTGCCCTTCAGCTTGAAAACGTAGGTCGCTCCGAGCACCG
>CBFGPU010000285.1:0-4875 GCA_965650715.1 uncultured Haloferula sp.
GGAGGGTGGTGCCCTCCAGGGATGGATCGAAGGTGATGAGGGACCCGTCCGCGGCCCCGGCGATCGTATCCCTCAAGGAACCTGGCCCGGAGTCCGCGGCGCTGGTGACCACGAGTGCGGGTTGCACCTCCACCGCTCCGATATCGACCGCCGATCCGGACACCCTTGGGAAACCGCGCTGGTCGGTGGAGAGCGGGGTCACGCCGCCCGCATCAATCACCGGTGATCCCGGCAAGGGCAGCAGCGTGCGCGTGGAGCCTCCATAGTTGCCGGGCGGCATCAGCTCCGGCGATCCGGTGATCCCGGCGAATCCCCCGGTGAGCCCCTCGGTCGTGCCGAGCAAGTTGACCCCGGTCTCGGAATCGATGGAACCGCGGATGTCGGGTCCGAGGTCGGTCGCGTGGTTATGAGCGACGATCGAATTCGCGAGGGTGAGCGAACCGCCTTCTTCGATCGCGATTCCACCCCCTTCGGAGGATGCGGTGTTCCCGTGGATGGTGCAGGACATGGCGATCATGGTGCCATTGCTCCCAACCGCCCCGCCGAAAAAGAACGCGAAGTTGTTCGCGAGCGTGCAGTTGATCAACGTCAGCGGCCCGCTTCCATGGACGATCGCGCCGCCATCGCCAATGGAAGTGTTTTCATAGAAGGAGCATGCGGTGAAGACACCCCCGCCCCTGATGCCTCCCCCGCTGTCGGCGGAGAAGTTGGCGGCAACCGTGCAGCGGGACATCGAAAGCATGCCGGAACTGGCGATGCCGCCGCCGAAGAGGGTCGCGCTATTGCCGGAGACGGAGCTGTCGCTTGCCGTGACGCTGCCGGTGTTGAAAACGGCACCGCCCTCCTCGTCCGCATAGTTGTCCGCCAGCGTGCAGTCCGACATCGTCAGCTCGCCTTCATTGTGGATCGCCCCGCCGAAAAAAGCGGAATTCAAGAGAAGATCGCAGCGGATCAAATCGAGGACCGCGCCCTCCGCATTGTGGATCGCCCCGCCATTGTTGGCGTCGTTGTAGGAAAGGGAGCAATCTTCCAGCGTGAGGTTCCCTTCGTTGCCAATGGCACCACCATTGATCGCCCCGCCGTCGCGGATCTCGAGATTGACCAGCCGCACCGTTTTGCCGGAGGCTATCTGGAAGGCTTGGAAGGCATGGGCGGAGATCGTGAGTTGTTCCAGCGCCGATGCGTCGATGGTCAGGTCCTTGGTAAGATGGATCACCCCGGTGAGATCGATGGTCGCTCCGTCCAGGCCGGAGGCAAAGGTTATGATGCCGCCGGAGGTGATGGCGGAAACGGTATCCCGCAGGGAGCCGGGTCCGGAGTTGGCGGCTGTCGTGACCAGACCGGAGGGCTGCACCTCCACCGAACCGATGTCCAGGCCGGCACCGATGACCCGCGGCAAGCCGCGCTGATCCACCGTGAGAGCCGTGGCACCCCCCGCATCGATGGCTAGCGATCCCGGCAGCGGCAACATGGTCTGGGTCGTGCCGCCGTAATTGCCGAGCGCGGCAAGACTCGGGCTGCCGACGATGCCGGCGAAGCTTCCCCCCAGTCCGTCGGTGCTGGAGATCAGATTCACCCCGCCTTGCGTATTGATCCCGCTCACCTTGAGATCGGGCGCGGAATTGACCGCCGTGTTTCCCGCGACGATGGAGTTCTCGAGCAAGAGGGTCCCGGTGGTTTCCTCGATCCCGCCTCCGTTGTTCGTTGCGTGGTTGGCGGAGACGGTGCAGGAGTAAAGCCGGATCGTGCTGGTCCCGTCACCATCGATGGCACCTCCCACATCCCCGGAGTTACCGCTCAAGGTGCAGGAGGTCAGTGTCAGCACACCGGCGACATGTTCGATCGCGCCTCCATTGCCGGTGGCCGTATTCCCCGAGAGGGTGCAGGCCACGAGCGAGAGCGTGCCGTCGTTCTCGATCGCCCCGCCCTTCGTGCTGGAGGTATTTCCAAAAAGGCTGCAAGCGGTCAGCGTCATGGTCCCGCCGTTGTCACTGTCGATGGCGCCTCCACCGGGAGAACCACCGGAGCTGT
This sequence comes from uncultured Haloferula sp., assembly GCA_965650715.1. Classification (GTDB taxonomy): domain Bacteria; phylum Verrucomicrobiota; class Verrucomicrobiia; order Verrucomicrobiales; family Akkermansiaceae; genus Haloferula. The sequence goes on from CBFGPU010000285.1 coordinate 2,032, forward strand.
TCGACTCGAAGGTGGATTCACTGATGGTCGCCGTCGCGTCGTTGCCATAGAGCCCGCCACCATTTGTAGACGCGGTATTGCCGACAAACGCGCAGCCGGTTAGCGTTAGCACATCTTCCGCAACCACGCCGCCTCCCGTGCTGCCGGAGGAGTTCCAGATCACCGTAGTCGCATTCAAGGTGAGCGGTCCGGAACTGAAAATGCCCGCTCCATCATCCGACGCTTCATTGGAGAACACCTCACAGTTGTTCAGCGTCAGCGTGCCCGCGTTGCGGATTCCGCCGCCGTCCCCCGATACCTCACCGTCGATGATCTGCAGCTTGTTCATCACGACGGCCTTCCCCGCCTGGATGTCGAAGACACGGGTATCGTCGTCGCCGGAAATCGCGACGCCCGAGGAGAGATTGCTGGCGTCCAGCGTGAGATTCTTCGTGATGAGAAGCTGGCCGCTGGAAAGGGTGATCGTGCCCTCGTCAAATTCCGGCACGAAGCCGATGACAGTAGAATCCGGGGCATGGAGAATCGCTTCCCTCAACGAGGTTCCGGTTCCCACCGCGGGATTGAGCGTACCGTTCGACTCGTCCACCGCGGTAGTGACCAGGACATCCGCAGCGACACCGGAGTAAAAGGCGATCTCATCCAACCACCCTGCATCCGCACCGGCGGCGAGGGTGCCATTCTTCTCGTAGCTCCAGCGGACGCTGTGGACCCCCGGAGGAATCGCCGCCGAGCGGTGCGCCCAGTCCACGGACCCTGAGATCGCGGGGACGAGGGGAAGCTCCACGCCATCCACCCGGAAGCGCAGGAAGTCGCCGCCGGCTTGCGAGGAAACCCTCCACCAGAAGACGAGGGTGCCCGGCCCGGTCACGGTGGTCTCCACCCAACTGGATTGCCCGTCCCCGACGGCCCCGCTGGCCGCGGCATCCGTGCCGTCGTGGGTGACGGCGGTCTGCCCGGCCCATGGATGCGCGGGGTCCGTGGCCCAGGCCAGCGATGCCGCGTCAAGCGCGGGGCCCAGCGGGATCTCGCCCGAGAAGAGCACATTCATCGTGGTTCCCGGCGTGCTCAGGACTTCGAGGGCGATGCCCGAACTCTCGCCGCTCCACCAGCGGGCGTCCGGCAGCGTTCCATCGTTGAACAAGGGGTCCGAGCTGTCGAAGAGATCGTGGAAGTCTCCTACATTGTTATTGTTCTCGAGATGGAATTGCCCGTCCGCCTGCTCCAGCGACAGTTGGTAGTGCTGGGTCGGCGTCATCTGCTCGTAGCCATTGCCATAGATCGACTCGTCGACATGCCAGATCGCGATGCCATGGTCCGGAAGGTAGGTCGCCCATTTGTCCCCGGCTCCCCGGTTCTCGATGAGGAAGTATTCGGTGGGGCTTCCCGGCTTCGAGATTCGGCGGCCTTGGTTCCCCGTGGTGGCGAGGCTTGCCAGATGGGATTGCCCCGGAGCCAGGTCGATGATGTTCGCCCATCCGGCGACACTCTTCAGGTAGAGGTCCAGCGATGCCGGGGTTCTCCCGCCATCGAGCCAGTTCCCTCCGCCCATCAGGCAGTGGTAGCCCACACCCGCGGACTCTCCGCCGTAGTCGTAGAAGTCGGGGAAATCGAAAGCGAGGTGGCTCAGCTCATGCAAATAGGTGCCGATGGGCAAGGCTGGCGAGGGGACATCCGTGATCTGGTAGTTCGAAATAATGATGGGTGCGGACACCGTGCCGACGTTGATCTCGGGATCCATGAAGAACTTGTGCGGCCACAGGCCCGCGGCCCAGGCGCCCGAGTTGGGGCCCGCGAACAACACGCTGGTGGCAAGCACACGGTTGCCCGAGCTCTGCGTGAGGGAGGAGAAGTCGAAGCTCATCGCCTGGAGTGCGGCGATGGCATCGGCGACGAGCATCCTGCCCGCTTGGCCCGATCCCCGGATCACGGCATTGTCCGGGTAGTCGAAGTAGTTGTAGTAGTTCCGCGGCCATGGCAGGGTGACGATGGGCGCGACCTCGTGCGAGACGGTGACGAGTCCGTTCGATTGATCGTGGAAATAGTCCCGGATCGATCCGGCATTTCCGTCGTCCCCGTAGCCGGTTTCATTGCAGTAGCGCGTGACCTTCTCGTGGCTCACGGGCATGTCGAGCGGATCGCTTCCGGCCGTGGCGGGGTCGTCGGGAAACTGGACCGGGATGGCGAGGCAAGTCACCCCGCCGGTGAATGGCGGCACCGGCATCTCGATATCGCGCGGCTGGATACCCCGCAGCCTCCGGTCCCTTGCAGCCTGGACCCGCTCGGCCCATTTCCTGTCGGCATCGGGTGCGAAGATCTTCCGGTTCGCGTCGCGAATCGCGGTGATCGCGGAAGCGGGCTCAGAAAGGCCGGGCGGCACGTCCGCGGGTGCTGCCTCTCCCACCGGGACCTCGGAGGCCACCAAAGACTCTCCGTCCGGTCCCCGACGCGCATAGTAGTAGGTCAAATCGCCGGGATTGAAGATGACGGTCCGGCCGTCACCGGTGGCAGTACGCGCGTAGAACTCGTCGCCGAACACGCGCAGATGGATACGGTCACCGTTCGGCTGCACCCATTCGACCGGCATTCCTTCCCGGGGGTAGGGCGCTGCGGGACAAAGCCCGGCACCGAGAAACAGCAGGAAAGACAGCATCGGGAAGACGCGGGCCATCATGGGCCGGGCGGCTGGAAATCTCGGCAGGTGCTTCGGGGTACCGGGAGATACGGACCACGTCCGCTTCAAAAGGAACGTGCAGGATAGGACGGAGAGAATCGGTGTTTTCATGGCGATCGGGCATTGTGCCGCAGGCCTCGGGCAGCGGCGGGAAGAACAAGAAGGACGGGAAT
>CBFGPU010000286.1:0-4866 GCA_965650715.1 uncultured Haloferula sp.
CCGCCGTGCCCGCTTCGATGAGGGTCGGCTGCACACCGCGAATGCCGTGCGCCGCGCCCGGATCGCATCAGAGGCGGGCACCCTCGCGGGTGTTCTCTGGCACCAAGGTGAATCGGATGCCGACCTCGAATCCCTCGCCCCGTCCCATGCCGCCAAGCTGGGAGCCTTGATCCGCCAGCTCCGCCTCGATCTCGCCACCCCTTCCCTACCTTTCCTCATCGGCGATCTGGGAGGCTTCGGGGATGAGAAGCGAAAGCCCGAATTCGTCGCCCGCCGCGCCACCGTCCGCGCCGGGCTGCGCCGCGTCGCGACCGAAGACGAACACGCCGCCTTCATCGAAAGCACCGGCCTTCTTGGTGTCGATGCCGTCCACTTCGGCCGTTCCGCCCTCGTCGAATTCGGCCACCGCTACGCCGCCGCCTACCTCGCCCGAGGGGGAACCAAGTGACCCAAAGGCAGGGACATCTCTCCGAGACGGGGTGGGCGGCACTTACTTCAAATACGGCGCGCACCGTACTTTGAGCATCTCCACCAGCACCGGATCCATGTACTCGAATTCATCCGGAATCCCCAGCACCACCACGCGCTTCCCGGCCAGCAGGTTGCCGAATGCCTTGTTGAGCCGCTGCCGGTGAACGTCTTCCATCACGAAGATCACATCCGCCCACTCCACCTGCTCCGCGGAGAGCCGCAGTTCCGCATCCGGACTCAACCCCGCCGAATCCACCTCCACGCCGGGATAACCGGCAAAGACCGTTTCCGCCGTTGGGCTCCGCAGTCGATTCCGCGAGCAAAGGAACAGGAGGCGTTTAGCCATCGCTCGCGAGGTCTTATCTCGTTTGGCCGCGCAAGCAACCATCGCCACGACCCCTGGATAAAGGATTGTTCCCCGTCCCATTCCGCCGCAGGACAGTCGCGTGCCCGAATCACCTGCTCCCGCCTCCTGGCTCGTCCGAATCCCGGAAGTCTTCGCTCCCTTTACCGCGGAAATTCTGAGCGGACTCGGAGCGGCGCCCTTGAAGACGCTGGGCTCGGACTACCATCTCGTCCGCCTGGAAGATCCCGCCCGCCTTCAGGATTCCGAGTGGGCGAAGTTCACGAGCTGGAATCTTCCGGTCCATCACGCCTGGCCTTGCAATCCCCAGAAGATGGAAGGCTTCGTCGAGAAGGCGGCCCAGGCGATCTTCCGGAAATTCGGCGAATCCTCTCCCCAGACCCTGCTCGTCGGCCCCTTGCAGACCGCCGGATCCCATCCCTACTACAAGCACCTCGCCACCAACTTGCGCGGGCGCACCCTGCAGCTTTTCCCGCCCCTCCCGGCCGCCGCGGAGGTCGAGGCGCAGGACCCCGCGGTCCCCACGCTCTTCTGCCTCGTCGGGAAGGAAGGCCTTTTCTGCGGCATCCAGAGCCCGCGGGACTCGAATGGGTTCTATCCCGGCGGCACCAAGTTCATCAGCCAGAACACCGGCATCAGCCGCGCCGGAGCGAAGATCGCGGAAGCCCTCCACCACGTCCTTCTCTTCCGTCAGGCACCCCCGGAGGGCGCGCACTGGCTGGAACTCGGTGCCAGCCCGGGCGGCATGACCTCCGAGCTGCTCACCCGCGGCTACCACGTTACCGCCGTCGACCGCGCCGACCTCGATCCCCGCCTGAAACGCAAGCCCGGCCTCGATTTCGTCCGCCGGGATGTCGATGCCTTCCGCCCCGAGGCGACCGAGCGCTTCGATGCCCTCCTCTGTGACATGAACGGCGATCCCCGCGTCTCGCTCCGTCAGGTGCTCCGCCTCACGGAAAATGTGGGGCCGGGGGGGCTGGTCATCTTCACCCTGAAGGGGGCGGGAGCGGAAACGCCGGCTGAGTTGAATGCCATTTCGCGGGCCGCCGTCACCTATGCCGGCTCGGCGGGGCTGAAGCTGCTGGCGGAAACGCATCTAACTTACAACCGCCACGAGTTCACCCTCTTCTTCGAGGTGACCCGATAGGGGTCGGGCGCACATAACCTGATTTTGTTTGACAGAAAAAACGTGTTCTAGATTCTCCTTCGACCGCGAGCGCCCCGTCCGTCTTTTTCGGGCGACAGGTTCCGCGCTCGGCGGCATGGTGCCAGACCCCTGTCTTGGCCCTAACCCATTGGAAAATCATGAAACTCCATCCCGCACCCGTCCTGCTTGCCCTCGGCACGCTAGGCACGACCTTGATCTCCGGCCAGGTCCGTCAGTCTCCTCCCGGCGACGGCCTCATCCCGCCCTCCACCCCGCTGGTCGCCTGTGATCCTTACTTCAGCATCTGGTCGCCGGGCGACACCTTGAACGGCGTCGAAACCACCCACTGGACCGGTCGCCAGCATCAGCTCACCAGCCTCGTGAAGGTCGATGGCAAGGCCTTCCGCGTGATGGGGGCCAGCCCGGCCTCCGCTCCCGCCATGGAGCAGAAGAGCCTCACCGTCCTGCCCACGCGGACCCTCTACACCTTCGAAGGCGGCGGCATCGCGCTCGATCTCACTTTCACCACCCCGGCTCTGCCGGAGGACATGGACATCCTCTCCCGGCCGGTCACTTACCTGACCTACTCCTTCCGCGCCACGGACGGAAAGAACCACGAGGTTTCCGCCTTCTTCGGCGCTTCCGGCGAACTTACCGTCAACAACGCCGACCAGGACGTGACTTGGAACGATGCCAGCGAAGGCACGCTCTCCGTCGTCCGCATGGGCTCGAAGGACCAGCCGGTCCTTCAAAAGAAGGGCGACGACCAGCGCATCGACTGGGGCTACGTCTATCTCGCTGCTCCCGCGGAAGCCACCGCCGGCTACGGCTTCGCCAAGCCGAGCGAACTCGCCGTGGCCTATGCCATGAGCGGCGTTTCCGGCGGCAAGGGAGCCAAAGGCCAAGCCGACCGCGCCGATAGCGCCGGTGCCGGCCTCGAGCTCAAGTCCTTCCAGGTCGGCGCACAGCCGGTCGCGAAGTGGATGATGATCGCCTACGACGACATCTACGCCATCCAGTACAACCGCAAGAACCTCCGCGCCTACTGGCGCCGCAACGGCTGGGAAGCGAAGGACCTTCTCGAAGCTTCCGCGAAGGAATACGCCTCGCTCCAGGAGCGCTGCGCGAAATTCGACGACGAGCTGATGGCGGACCTCCGCAAGCTCGGCGGCGAGAAATACGCCAAGCTCTCCGCACTCGCCTACCGCCAGTGCTTCGCCGCCGGCAAGTTCGTCGCGGACGACAACGGCCAGCCGCTCCAGTTCTCCAAGGAGAACCACTCGAACGGCTGCATCGCCACCTCGGACGTCTTCTACCCGATGGCCCCGCAGTTCCTGCTCTTCGGGCCGAGCGTCGCGAAATCCTTCCTCGCGCCCTTCATGGAATACGCGAAGAGCGACCGCTGGAAGTTTCCCTTCGCCCCGCATGATCTCGGCACCTACCCGCACGCGAACGGCCAGGTCTATGGCGGCGGTGAGAAGACGGAAGAAAACCAGATGCCGGTCGAGGAAAGCGGCAACATCCTGCTCCTCATGGGAGCCATCGCCCAGATGGAAGGCAATGCCGACTACGCCTCCCTCTACTGGCCGCGCCTCGAGCAGTGGGCCGAATACCTGAAGAAGGAAGGCTTCGACCCCGCCAACCAGCTCTGCACCGACGACTTCGCCGGTCACCTCGCCCACAACGTGAACCTCAGCGCGAAGGCCATCTGCGGTCTCGGCGCTTTCGCGAAGCTCTGCGAGATGCGCGGCGAGAAGGACAAGGCCGCCGAATACTCGAAGCTGGCCAAGGACTTCGCCCAGCGCTGGATCAAGGAAGCGAAGGATGGCGACCACTACCGCCTCGCCTTCGACCGGCCCGGGACCTGGAGCCAGAAGTACAACCTCGTCTGGGACAAGATTCTCGGGCTCGGCCTCTTCCCGGAAGAGGTGCTCCGCACCGAGATGGACTTCTACAAGAAGAAGCAGAACACCTACGGCCTGCCTCTCGATAACCGCCGCGAATACACCAAGCTCGACTGGATCGTCTGGACCGCCTCGCTCACCCAGGACCGCGCCGACTTCGAAGCCCTGATCGCCCCGGTCTTCAAGTTCCTCAACGAGGGCCCGGACCGCTCGCCGATGACCGACTGGTACGAAACCGTCAGCGGCAAGAAGGTCGGCTTCACCGCCCGTCCCGTGGTCGGCGGCGTTTACCTGCCCGCCCTCTACCACAAGGAGTTGTGGGCGAAATACGCCGCCCGCGACAAGACCAGGGCCAAGGGCTGGGCCCCGATGCCCGACTACGTGCCGCCCGTGCTCGTCACCCTTGTGCCGCACGGCGGCGAGAAGGACGGCCTGAAGTGGCAGTACACCACCACCCGCCCCGCGGGCGACTGGTACTCTCCGGCCTTCAACGACTCCTCGTGGAAGACCGGTGTCGCCGGCTTCGGCGGCGGCGACCCGCCGAACACCAAGATCCGCACCCCTTGGACCAACTCGGACATCTGGCTCCGCCGCGAGATCGAGATGCCGTCCAGCATTCCCGACAATATCGCCCTCAACGTCTACTTCGACGAGGACATCGAGGTTTACATCAATGGCGTGCAAGCGGCGTCTGCCGGTGGCTTCGTCACCGACTACAGCCTCGTCACGCTCAGCGGGCAGGGCAAAGCCGCCCTCAAGCCGGGCAAGAACCTGATCGCCGTCCACTGCCACCAGACCGGCGGCGGCCAGTATATCGATCTCGGGATTGTCGAGGTCCGCCCCGGCGAGAAGAAGAAGAAATAAGCCTCTTCCCCCTCTGGAAACTCAAAAAGGGGCACGGGAATCTCTCCCGTGCCCCTTTCTTTTGATCCTTTCGGCTCTTACTTCTTCGGGCGGCCGTAACCCGCCTTCGGCTTGCC
>CBFGPU010000287.1:0-4836 GCA_965650715.1 uncultured Haloferula sp.
CAACCCTCCGCATCGAGCACGAATATGCCATGTGCCTGCATCGTGGATGACCTAACCGATCAATCGCTTGGCCAGGCCAAGATACTCTTGTCTTCCCCTGCAAGGTCATCTCATCGTGGCAGCCTTGGACCTCGATGCGGACCAGCGCGAATTCGGCAATGCGGTCATAAGCCCGCTGGAGGGGAGCGAAGCTCAGCGCAACCTCTTGGAAAACGCTCTTCGTCTTTCCTCCGGGATGCCCACCTCGGTTGCTCCGGATCCGCTTGAAGTCGCGACGGAGCGGATGAGGGCAACAGCTCCGGCCAGCAAACGCCGGTTGATCGCTTTCAGGCTGTTCGCGGTTGTGGTGATGGCGCTCTCTTTGACTTTCCTGTTCTCGGCTGCCACGTTACGCTCGCTTTCCCGGGCCCTCCTCGTCAGCGATTCCTTCGAATTCCTCATCCCGGACTTTGTTGACGATCTCTTCCCCGAAGATACCTCGGAGCAGGACGTCAGGGATTGGATGGTGGAGCGGATCGAGCCGGACCAGCGCCTTGTCGCGATGGGGGATCTTCACGAAACCGATGATCCGCGGAGGTGGGAGGCAGTGTGGAAAGCTCGTCCCGAGGATCCCGCTCATTTCTACGCCTACGTTCTGGCCTATAGGAGAAGTTGGTATAAGTGGCCCGAAGACTGGGTGGCCACCGCGGAAAGGCTGGATCCCGGTGATGGCTGGTTCGCCCTGATAAACGCCTGCTCGCGCGTCGGCCAGGTCATCGAGCCGGAGAAGAAACCTGCTAGGGGCCGTACCCGCGGTGCTCCCCCGATCCCCGGCGAGCCGGCCCGGGTGAAGGACGAGGCAGCACTAGCATCGCTTCTCACCGAGATGGACGGGGCCCTCGCCAAGACCGCTTTTAACGACCACCGCCCCCGCCTCCATGCCCTCCGCATGGGGACTTGGCCTCCGCCGGTGGATTATCCCGAGCAGATCTTGTCCATTCAGTTCAGGGACCAGCATCCGGAGCATCTCGACTTTGATTCGGGCAGCCTCTATCAGCTCTCGCTCTTGTTCCAAGGGGCTGCACTCCATTTCGCGAATGCCGGCCGTCGTAGGGATCTGGATGCACTTGCCGCACGCTACGAACGCATCTTCCAAGCCCTCTGCGGCGGGGATCGACTGGATCTCGATCAGGGGCGGGCTTTGTGGCGCGTGGCTATCAAGGGGGCGAAAGCTCTCGAGAACGCCTACGGCATCCTCGGTGATCCGGCTGCCGCCGTGAGGTTCAGAAACTTTGCGGAGGCACCGGGCCACGCAGTCAAGCGATCCCCCACGACACCACGCGGCAGTTATACGGATGAGCGCGTCAGCAGTCTAGCCGAGCACTGGACTGCCGGCCAACTTCCGGGAGTCAGCCCCTTTACCGAGTCCGAGTTGCGCGGTGGCAGACTGGCCGAATACGCCATGGCTGAGCGCGTGCTGGTACACGTTCTCGCCGCGTTGCTTTCCTGCCTGCTTGGGTTGCTCCTGTTCACCGCGCATCATCCTCGCCCGGAGCTCAGGCGTCTGGCCGATCGCCTCTTGCAACTGCTCACCTACCGGGATTGGCTTTGGATCATCACCCTTGGAGTAGTAATGCCGATCACGCTCTATCTGCTGCTCCAGCGGCTCCCATGGCCCGGCTTTCGTAGCCGGACGATCGACGAGGACCGCGTCTCTGTGATGGCACTTCAGCTGGCGGGTTTGTGTCTGTCCCTGCTTCTCTGCACGGTCGAAGCGACCCGTTGGCGCCTCGCAAAGAGAGCTTGGATCTTGGGATTCGGCTGGCGGCTTCTCGATGCGGGCCCCGCCTTCGCGCTCTTTGCCTTGTCCTCGATTCCCTTCATGTCCGCAGTTCCAAAGCTCGCTGAGGTGCCCGGCATGGACAACGATTGGCTGGAAGCCGCCGCCGCCACCGCCTTGGGCCTCCCCTTGCTTTGGGCCATGGGAATCCTGGTCTCCTGCTACCTGAAGCGCTCGCCGCGCCGCCTGCACCGCCTCATCTTGCTCCGCGCTTGCACCCCCGTGATGGCTCTGGCACTCGTCCTGGCGGTCATTTCCATCTTCGCCCTTCACGCGGAGGAGAAGAAATGGACCGCAAGGATCGAATTCGAATCCGTGACGAACGAGAACCATTACGCCACGGGTTCCCGCGCCGGCTTCGAGCACGCGAAGTGGATTCATCAAGAGTTGAAGGCCATATTCGGGCCATTGCCCCGTTGAGAGGCAGCCACGGGTCTTGTCGATGGCCATCGAGCCGTCACTCCCGCTCGATCACCGCCGTCTCCCTCAACCTCACCGCCAGTCTCTTCAAAACCCCCAACCGCTGCTCACGCTCCACTTCGACGCGCACCATTCCCTCCACCTCCTCGAAAGGCTGCACCGTCGCCTTCCTCGCCTCTTCCACCTTCACGAGGTGCAGCGCCTGTTCATAGAAGAACACCGGGCTCACCTCGCCTTCGCGCAGTGAAAACAGCATCGCCTCGAAAGGATTGAAAACACGTTGCTGCTCGATCCACCCCAACTCGATCTCCCCGCCGCGCTTCTTCGTGTGCGCCCTCGCCAGTTCCGCGAAGTCCTCGCCCGCCAGCGCCTTCGCCCGCAGCTCCAGCATCACCGCATAGTCGTCCCAAGGATCCGCACTCTCCGGGAAGCGCACCAGATGCAGCGCCCGCGCCGCCGGTGGCGTCCGGAACCGCGCCCGATTCGCCTCGTACCACTCCCGCAACTCCGCTCCCCCGATCTCCGGCAACTCCTTCCACAATCCCTCCGTGAAGCGCTCCATCCGCAACCGCGAGACCGTCTCCGCCCGCAGCGATTCCCGCTGCGCATCGAGCAGATCCCAGCTCGCCCCGTGCTGCCGCCACTGCCGTAGCGTGTCCTCGAAAGCCGCCCGCACTTCCTCGGCGGAAGGCATCGGCACCCTCCGCTCCGCCTCCTGGGCCAGCAGGATGCCATCGGTCGTCTCCTCCTCCGCCTTCGCGCGGAATTCCTCGTCGCGCTCGCAACACGAAACCTCGCTCAGAAGCTCCGCCTCCGCCTTGATCCGTGCGAAGGCCTCCTCGATCAATCCGGGATCCGCCGTTTCGCCGTTGATGCGCAGCATGGGTTCTCAGCGGTTCGTCGCGGCCGGCGGCACCGGCGAGATCTCCCGGAAATTCGCCCGCGCATCCAGCGTCGCCCGGAACTGCGCGAGCTGCGCCGGCGTGAGGATCGTCGTCAGCCGGGAAACCTTCGCCTCGGAATTCGCCCGGTTCGCCTCGTTCATCCGTTTCTGGATCTCCGCCGGATTCTTCATCGCCTCCGGATCATCCAGGAAGCCCGACATCTCCTCGAAGGCGGTGCTGTACAAGCCTCCCATCATCTCCATCGACTCCGCCATGACCTCCCAGCCCTGCGGCCGTTTGGCAAAGGACTCCTCGCTCATCGTCCGCAGGACTTCCAACGCTTGATCCCGTTGGGCGGGCGAGAGATCCACCTGGCGCACGAGATCGGCGAAGTCCGTCGCCGCCTTCGCCTCGATGTCGTTCTCCCGCTCGCGCGCCTTGAAATCATCATAGGCGAGCCTCTGCTCCTCATCGAGGAGGGTCTTCAACTCGTTCTCGAAGATCAGCGCGGCGTTTCCGGCTTCCGCCACCATCTCGGCGGGCGTCTTGCCCTTTCCTTGCAGATCCTTGAAGCCCTCGCGCCGACCCGCGAGCAGCGCGTTCACCGCGTCCTTTTGATCCACGCTGAGACCGAGCGCCTCGGAGAGGCGGTTAAGACGCGCGTTGTTCGTCCTCTCGCCGGCGCTGGAGAAACTCTCTTTGAAATTCCGCTCCGCCGCCGTCATCTCCTCACTCGGCTCGACCGTGCCGCTGCCCGGCCGCGCCTTGAGTACGAGCGGCCTCTCCGACCTCTCGCGCGACTTCCCGTCCATCGCCCCGCGCGCGCCCTTGCCGGCCTCCGGCGTGGATTCCGCCGTTGCGGGAGCGGGTGTTCCCGAAGGCTTGACCAGCCAGCCCAGCGAGAATCCCGCCAAGGCGGCACCGGCGGCGATGAGGTGTGAAGACTTCATGGACATGGTAATAGCGCCGCCGGGGCACCGATTCGTCCCCCGGTTAGGCCTCCCGGATCTGCCGGATCGCCGCCGCCATGTCCGGCGCCTTGAAGGTCGAGGAACCCGCCACCATCACGTTCGCCCCGGCTTTTGCGCAGCGCGCCGCCGTCAGCGGATCGATCCCGCCGTCCACCTCGATGTGGAAGGCCAGGCCGTGCTCCTCCCGCCACTTTACCGCCGCCTCGATCTTCGGCAGCACCTCCGCCATGAAGGGCTGCCCGCCGAAGCCCGGCACCACCGTCATGCACAGCAGCAGATCCACATGCGCCAGGTGCGGCAGCGCGGCTTCGAGCGGCGTCGCAGGGTTGATCGCCAGACCCGCCTTGCACCCCGCATCCCGGATCCGCCGCAACGTTGAGTCCACGTCGTGCTCCGCCTCCACGTGCACCGTGATCAGGTCCGCCCCCGCCGTCACGAAGCGCGGTAGGAAGTGGTCCGGCCGCGACACCATCAAGTGCACGTCCAGATAGATGTCGTTCGTCTCGTGCACCGCCTGCACCATCGCCGGTCCGAAGGAAATGTTGTCCACGAAATGCCCGTCCATCACGTCCAGATGCAGCCAGTCGGCACCCGCCTGGATCGTCCGGGTCACTTCTTCGCGGACGCGGGAAAAATCAGCGGCTAGCAGGGAAGGGGCAATGACTCGGTCTCGGAACGTCGGCGGGATCACGCGGCGAGCGTGAAGTTCCAAATTCCAAGTTCCAAGTTCCAAAAAGGCATG
>CBFGPU010000288.1:0-4828 GCA_965650715.1 uncultured Haloferula sp.
CCGCAGATGCCGGAACCGCGGCGATTCAGCATCCCGAAGACGAAGACGGCGAGGATGCCGGGAGATGCGTAGCCCTGGAACTTCTGGATGTAACCGAAGATCGAGCCGAGCTTGTCAAGGTTCGGTGCCAGCAAGCAACCGATCAGCGCGAAGACCCCGACGGAAACACGGCCCGCGAAAACCAAGCCCTTCTGGCTGGCTGCGGGGCTGATGTAGCGCTGATAGATGTCCATGGTGAAGATGGTCGAGGCGGCGTTGAGAACGGCGGCCAGCGAGCTCACGATAGCCCCCATCAGGGCGGCGATGATGAAGCCGCGGATGCCGGTGTTCTCCGGTAGCAGGTTCCTCATCAGCAGGGTCAGGGCGGCGTCATACTTGTAACCGTGAACGGTGTGGAGCTTGATGGAGGAGTCGGACTTCGCGACTTTCTCGAGGGCTGCGGGGATGACGCTGAAGCGCTGTTCCTCGGTAAGCTTGGCGGGGTCGATGCCTTCCAGGGTGATGCCCTTGGCCTTGAGCACGCCGAGATTGTGGGTGTCGATAGCCGCAGCCCGGTCGGGATTGAAGCGCGCCCACTGGATACCGGCGACGAAGGCGTGGCCGGTCTCCGGCTTGCCGAGGTTCTCGTTGAGTGCGGTCCATTCGACGGCGTTCTTGCGCTGGTCGATCTCCTGGAGATCCTTGCTGTAGAGGTTGAAGGCGATGATGCCCGGGATCACCACGATGAAGGGGATGACGAGCTTCATCGCCGCGGCGAAGACGATGCCCTTCTGGCCTTGGCGCAGGGAGTGCGAGCCCAGGGTGCGCTGGGTGATGTACTGGTTGAGACCCCAGTAGTAGAAATTCGGGATCCAGAGGCCGAGGAAGATGGCGGTGACCGGAATGTTCTTGTCCCACTTGGGCAGGGCCATGTGCATCTTCTCATGGTTAAGCGCCATCAGCTTGGCGACGGCCCCGGCGGAGTCTCCCACGGGGCGGGGATTCACGCCTCCCGCGGCGAGTTCGGCAACGGGAGTGGCCCCGAGCTTGTCGAGAGCGAACCAAGTGATGATCGCGGCCCCGATCATGAGCGCGATACCCTGAATGAGGTCGGCCCAGGCGGAGGCGTTCAGACCGCCTGCCGCGATGTAAACCGCGGCCATGATGCCGATCAGCCAGCTCCAGCCGGTCAGGCCGAGATCGAGGAAACTATGGCCGGCGAACAGCTCGCTCATGGTCAGCGCCCCGCCATAGATCACGCCTGTGAGCGAAACGAAGATCAGCAGGACCATGGTCATGAAAGCCATGATCGCGCGGGTGGTGTCGCCGTAGCGCTGCTGGAAAAACTGCGGCATCGTGAAGATGCCGGTGCGGAGGAAGTACGGCAGGAAGCAGAAGGCGACCACGGTAAGGGTGACCGCGGCCATCCATTCGTAGCTTGCGATGGAAAGCCCGAGGTAATCGGCCGCCTGGCCCGACATTCCCACGAGTTGCTCCGAGGAGATGTTGGCGGCAATCAGCGAGACGCCGATGAGCCACCACATGAGGCCGCGGCCGGCGAGGAAGTAGGACTCCGAGTCCTTCCCCTCCCCCTTGGATTTATAGAGGCCAAGGGCGATCACCGCGGCGATGAAGCCGACGAAGACCACGATATCGAGGGTGGAGAGACTCATGAGTTGCGGGTCTGGGTTGCTTGGGCGGGAAGCATTTCAATCGTGCAGGCTAGCATCTAGCAAGAGACGAGTGCGTGCGCCTTCCGGACAAAAGGCGCACGCATAATCGGGCAGATCCGGGCCGGGCTTACTCGGCCAGGAACTTGTGGACCATCGTGTGGGTGTAGGTCTCGCCGGGCCTGAGCACGGCGGAGGGGAACTCCGGATGGTTCGGAGCGTCCGGGAAGTTCTCGGTCTCCAGGCAGCAGGCGGTGCGGTGGGCGTATTTCACGCCCTTCTTGCCGGCCACCTTGCCGTCGAGGAAATTGCCGCCGTAGAACTGGACGGCGGGCTTGTCGGTGGAGACCTCCAGCACGCGGCCGGTCTTCGGATCCTTGAGACGGGCGGCAAGGCGGACGCCCTTTTTCGGCGTGAGCACCCAGGCATGGTCGTAGCCGCCCCCGAGCTTGAGCGCCTCGAACTTGGCTTCCACGCGGTCGCCGATCGCGGTTGGCTTGGTGAAATCCATCGGTGTGCCGGCCACCGGGGCGAGCTTGCCGGTCGGGATCAGGCCCGCGTTGGTCGGCAGGTACTTGTCCGCATCCAGCATCAGGATGTGGTCGTTGATCGAGGTCGTCGGGTCGCCGCTGAGGTTCCAGTAGCTGTGGTGGACGATGTTGAGGACGGTCGGCTTGTCGGTAGTGGCGGAGACCTCCCACTTCAGCTCGTTGGCCTCGGTGAGGGTGTAGGTGACCTTGGTGGTCAGGGTGCCGGGGTAGCCTTCCTCCCCGTCTTCGGAGACGTAGGTGAAGGCCACGGCGTTCGCTTTCTCGTCGGGCTCGGCCTTCCACATCCGCTTGTTGAAGCCGATCTTGCCGCCGTGGAGGTGGCAGGGGATGCCGCCGGGTTCGTTGTTCGTGGCGAGGGTGTATTCCTTGCCGTCGAGCGTGAACACACCGTTGGCGATGCGGTTGCCGAAGCGGCCAACGGTCGCACCGAAGTAGGGATTACCCTCGGAGAGGTAGCCTTCCGCGGAGTCGAAGCCGTGGGTCACGTCGGCGATTTTGCCGGCTTTGTCCGGCACCTCCATGGCCACCAGCGTGGCACCGAGGTCGGAGAGCTTGGCGCGCAGGCCGTTCTTGTTGGTCAACGTATAGACCTTGGCCTCTTTGCCATCCGGGAGTTTACCGAAGGATTCCATGGCGATTTTTTCGGCGGAAGCTGTTCCGATCTGCGCCGCTCCTGCAAGGGTGGCGGCTGCCATCAGGGTCATCAAAGGGTTGGTCTTCATGGGTTTCTCAAACGGGGTTGAAGGATGAAACCGTTAGTCCGGGCTGTAAATGGGAAATCCCGTCCTCCTTCCGGTTCTTGCATCCTTCGCGAGAGGCGGGGCGGGAGCAAGGATTCCTTATCGTGGCTGCCGCGGTGTCATTTCCGCCGCCATCTCCAACCCCGGTGGCGAGCCGCCACTGGCACGGCCTGCGGCGGGCCGCCGCAGCCACGGGATCACACCTATTTCCTTGTCTCTGCGGCGACCGGCGTGAAAAAGACCGCATGAGCCTCGATTTCCAAACCACTCCCGACCCCGCGGCTTGGCTCGAAGAAGTCCTCTGCGCCTTCCACTGCCAGACCGGGACTCTCCACAAGGCCGATGGCGAATTCCTTGATCTGGTCGTCCACAAGGGCGTGCCGGACTTTCTCCTGCCGAAGATCGCGCGGATTCCATTCGGCAAGGGGATCGCCGGGGCGGCGGCGGAGCGGCGGGAGCCGGTGGAACTGTGCAACCTGCAGGAGGATCTCGGCGGGGTGGCGCGGCCCGATGCGCGGCAGACCAAGGTCTCCGGCTCGCTGGCGGTGCCGGTGTTTTCGCCGGACGGCGAGCGGGTGCTGGGAACCTTGGGCGTAGGTATGCATGCGCCTCATGATTTCACGGAGGCTGAGAAGGCTCGCCTGGCCGCCATCGCGGCCCGTGTCGGCGAGGCATGGAGTGCAAATTGACCGCCGACATTGACCACCCGCCCCTTCGCTCGTTAGATAGTGGCCATGACACCCGTCGGGGCCGCGAAGAAGATACTCGACACGATGCTGGGTCACCTCGGTTTCCACGTGGATATCGAGGTCCACGACAGCGACGACGAGCCGTGCCTCCAGATTCACACCCCCCGCAGCGAGCTACTCATCGGCAAGGACGGGGAACGGCTGGACGACCTGCAGTACCTGGTGAACCGGGTGCTCAAGAAACACTTCCCGAAAGCGCCCCGCGTCCGGATCGACTGCGAACACTACCGCGCGATCCAGGAGGACAAGCTGACCGCCGAGGTGCGCGGCGCGGCGGAAGCGGTGAAGGCCAGCGGCAAACCTTTCAAGATGCGCCCGCTGAACGCCTACTACCGCCGCCTGGTGCACAACGCGCTGGTCGATGACACGGAAGTGGAGAGCGTTTCGCCCGGCGGCGACGAGCGGCTGAAGCGCATCATCATCCGCCCCCGCGGTTCGACCTCGATGGAGGGCGAGCCCGAGGCCAAGACTTCCGAATGAAACTGTTCTTTTTCGACTGCGGCACCCGCGATCCCCTCGCCTCCACCGGCCTCTTCGTCCTGCGCGCGGGCTTCGGCCTGATGATGCTGCTGGGACACGGGATCGCGAAGCTGCAGAACTACTCCGAGATGGTGAAGACTTGGGATGCCGTCCCCGCCATCTGGCCGCTCAGCAAGATGACCATGCCGATGAGCCTGATGGCCACCATCGGGGCGGAAGTCTTCGCCTCGGCCCTGCTGGTGCTCGGTTTGCTGACCCGGCCCGCCGCCTTCGTCTTTGGCTTCGCCATGTGCGTGGCTGCCTTCCAGGTGCACGCCCTCGATCCCTTCTTCAGCAAGGGCGGCGCGGCCAAGGAAATGGCCGTGCTCTATCTCATCCCCGCCTTCGTCCTCATCATCACCGGCGGCGGCCAGTTCTCCCTGGACGCCGCCATCAACAGCGACAAGCGCCGCCGCAGGCGCTGAGCGGCCATGGAAACCCACCGGCTCGTCCTGCCCGAGGACCTCAACCACTTCGGCTTCCTCTTCGGCGGACGCCTCTTGGCGTGGGTGGACGAGGCGTGCTGGATCGCGGCCTCGCTCGACTATCCCCACTGCCAATTCGTCACCATCGGCATGGACAAGGTGGAGTTCCACCACTCCGTCCGCCAGGGCACCATT
>CBFGPU010000289.1:0-4824 GCA_965650715.1 uncultured Haloferula sp.
AGATTTCACCGCCGGCGTCAGTCGCCTTACCCGGATTTTCTTCCACAGCTTGCGGTCGCTGCTCTCCGGAAACGAGCGCTCCCATGCCGCCAATGCCGAAAGCGGCAGGACATCCCGCCCGCCGACAAGCGTTTCGTTCATGCTCTCCGGGGTGGTCACGGAGCGGACGACCGGGAAGCCCTCGCGGAACGCGGCCCGGGTCCGGATCTGCATGGCCCGATGGCCGGGACCGTTCACCAGATTCGCCAGCAGCACGCCGCCCGGAGCGAGCAGGCGCCTGAGGGCGGTGATCTGCTTCGAGTCCGACTTCCCGGGGCGGAAAACGTCGTCCCGGCCCGCGAGGTAAACGTCGTCGATCACCACGTCGAAGCGTTCCTTGCACTTGGCGATCCACGCGTAGGCATCGGCCAAGTGGATCTCGATGCCCAGCTTGTCCAGGTGCATGTTCAGCTCGGCCAGCGCCACGATCTCCGAGTCGATATCCACCGCGACCAAGCGGCAATCAGGGAGTAGATGGCGCAAGATCCTCATTGCCGTGCCGCCGGCCAGCCCGAGCATCAGGATCGACTTCGGCGGCCCCCCCGGCCTTAACAACGCCGCCGCCGCGAGATTGTCCCAAGCCAGCCCGGTCAGGAATTTCTTCTCATGCCACCAGGCATGGATCGCCCCCGCCACGCGGAACTCGCACTGCTTCTCGGACTTCCAGATCTGCACCTGCTGGTGAGCGGTATCGACAACGGCGTGGCAGCGGAGCGGCATTTGAAAAGGAAGGACCGGATTGGAAGCTCCGAGTTGTCCCGGTCCCGCCAAGTCCGATCAATCAAAATCCCATCGATCCGGTCCATGCTGGTCCAAACCGCTTGCCATGCTGGTGCGGGGCGTTTTCACTCCCCGCCGATGACCCGATGCGGGCGCATGGAATCCGGTGAGAACCCGGAGCAGTCGCGCTGCGGTATCCGATGAACGAATTCCCACACAGCCAATCCGGGCGCGAGCGCGGGTGAAGGCGGGAAGGAGGTGGAGGGGCGGCGGAAGCCGCGTCTCCGGAATCGGGAGCCCGAATACTTCGTCCCGCCTCGCTCGTCCCGGTGCCGTTCCTCCGAATGCGGCATCGTGAAGGCCTTTCCGCGAAAGGAAGGCGACGGGAGCGGAGCGCGAAAACCGGTGACCCCTGTCTCCGGCACGGGCTCCTCTTCTCTTCCGGGGAACACCAATCGAAGAGAACAGATGAAATTGAAAACACTCGCGGCGTTTGCCCTCGCAAGCGTCCTCGCCCTCACGGGTGCCGCGGAAGCGGCAGCCATCGTGCTCGGAACCGGTCCCGACAGCGCCTTCTACGTGTTGGAATCGCCGAACATCGGCACGCGCACCTATGAGATCCGCTACACCCACAATGAATCCGAGCCGCTGGACGGTTGGGATCTGCTCCAGGTGGTCGATAGCTACGAAAGCGAACTGTCCGTGGAAGCCTTCAACTTCGGCTCGGAGGAAGCGCCGAACTGGTTCGTGAATGCCATCACCTGGATGGGCACCACGGAGACGGCGAACTCCGAGGACCCGTTCGTTCCCTACTGGGCGCAGTGGGTTTCCGGCGGCGAGGCCGGCTTTCCCACCGCCACTCCCGTTGCCGATGGCGTCTGGTCCTCGGGCAGCGGCATGTCGTCCCCGTACCGCGTGATCGAGCCGGGTTCATGGGAAGCATTGAAGTTCGGCGACTTCGTGACCGTTCCGACCGTCGCGCCGGTGCCGGAGCCATCCGCCCTGCTGCTGGCTTTCGGCGGCCTTGCCTTCTTGGTTCGCCGCCGCCGCTAGGCCCGGCTTGGTCGTTCTTGCGGATCGAATCCGCGTGTCCGGGGAGACTTCCACGTGAAGCCGAGTCGTTCCATCCACGCATGCCTCGTAGCGCTGCTTTTCGGCGGTGCCCTTGGTTCGCGTGCTGAAGAACTCAAGGAGATCGTCGTGGAGGCGGATGCCGGGGAGGAGACCGTGGTGCCGCCGCATTTCGCCGGTAGCGCCACGGTGATCGATGAGAAGACCATCGCGGAGTCGGGTGCGCGTTCCGTCGCGGACCTGCTTGCCGCGCGGGGAGGAATCCGCCTGAGCAGCACTTCCGGGAACAGTTCGGGCTCGGCGGTGCATCTGAGGGGTTTTGGCGAGAATTCCTCCTCGCGCGTGCTGGTGCTCGTCGATGGCCGCCCGCTCAACCGCCCGGACATCGGCGGCGTTTCCTGGCTGGAAGTCCCGCTTGCCCGCGTGGCCCGTGTCGAGATCCTGCGTGGCAGCCAGACCGCGCGTTTCGGCGACAACGCGGTCGGCGGCGTGATCAACCTGATCACGAAGGACGGCGGCAAACGCTCCACGGTGATCGAGGCGGCCGGCGGCAGCGATGGCTATTCGTTGGCGCGACTCAGCTATCAGGATACTTTTGCCGGGAGCCGCGTCGCCTTCGATCTCGAGCGCAACTTCACCGATGGCTGGCGCCAGAATGCGGCAAGCGAACTGGAGTCCGCCGCTCTGCGCTGGGAGCGGGACGTCGCGACCGGCACCGAACTCGAACTCGGCGTTTCCTGGGCGAACGAGCTCAATGGCTTTCCGGGGCCTCTGGGGAAGGATCGCTATCTCCTCGCACCGCGTGAGTCGATCTACGCGCTCGCGGGACTCGCCGATCAGTATTTCAGCGAGCAATCGCGCTGGGGAGCGGATGCCAATCTCATCCTTGGCAAGCGGGGCGAGCTATCCTTCGAGATGCCGTTGTCCTTCGCGCAGCGCGATCAAGAGTGGAACTTCGGACCGGGCATGCATTCCGACAATCTGCTCCGCACCTTCTCCGCGGCCCCGCGTATGGGCGCGGCGGGCGAACGCTGGTCGGCGGAAACGGGCGTGCAGTATCGCTACGACTCGCTCGACATCTCGCAGTTCTCCGAGATCGCCCGCGTCAACCGCACGGCGCAGGCGGAGCTGGGCCGCGAGACGATCGGGGTGTTCGCGTCCGCCGATTGGGAGCCGTGGAAGCACTGGCATCTCGGGGCTTCCGCCCGCTGGGAAACAACCGCGATCAATGCCACCGCGCACAGCTTCGCCTTCCCCGCGGATCCCGACATCAATTTCTCCCGCGACAACGACGAGACCAACCGCGCCTGGCAGATCGGCCTGCGTTGGGAACCGAGGGAGGATCTTTCCGCATGGCTCCGCTACGACCGGCTATACCGCCTGCCCTCGACCGATGAGATCGCATCCTATCAAGGCTATCCCTTGACCAAGCCCTTCAACGACCAACTCCATGCGGAGACCGGTCACAACGTCGAACTGGGCAGCGAATGGAACCCCGCCGACTGGCGTTTCCGCCTGAATGGATTCGCCCAATGGTTGGAAGGAGAGATCGCCTACGACTACCTGCAGAATCTCAATGTGAATCTCGCCGATACCCGCCGCCTCGGCTTGGAAAGCTCCGCGGGATACAACCGAGGCATCTGGGATGCGGACCTCCACTACACCACCTTGATCGCCGAATACGAGAGCGGCCCCCATGCGGGCAAGCAGGTCTATCTCGTCCCGCGCCACGAGTTGACCGCCACCCTCGCGTGCCGCCCCGTCGACCGCCTCACGATCCAAGGCGAGTACCAATACATCGGCGACGCTTTCGAAGGGAACGACTTCCAGAACACGCAGGAGAAGCTGCCCTCGCACGGCATCGCGAACCTGCTCCTCCGCTACGAGCCGAAGCCCGGGCTCTCCCTGTATCTCCGCCTGAACAATCTCCTCGATGAGCGCTACGCCACGGTGAAATACAGCGGGGTGTGGTATCCCGCCGCCGGCCGCCAATTCCAACTCGGCATCCGCCGCGAACTCTGATGATCCGCTTCGCATTCCTCTTTATCGCCACGATCGCAGGTGCCATCGCGGGACCCTATCCCGGTGCTGCGGGCACCGCCGGCAGCGATGCGGTTTCGAAGGATGATCCAGCCATCAAGGCTTGGGCCAGCGGTCATCGTGACTACGACTGGGGCACGAATGTAACGAGCACCTGGCGCATACCGTCGAAAGCCTACGGCGCGGCCACGGAAGATGTTTTCGACATCGTCTGCCTCGGCGACAGCGGGACGATCACGATGTACTTTCCGCATCCGATCAAGGACGGCGGGGGTGCGGACTTCGCGGTGTTCGAGAATTCCTTCAGCAATACCTTCCTCGAACTCGCCTTCGTGGAAGTCTCCAGCGACGGGATCAATTTCTTCCGCTTCCCCAACGACTCGCTTACACCGTCCGCGACCAACTCGATCGATCCGACGAATCTGAGCGGACTCGCTGGCAAGCACCGCGGGGGTTATGGCACTCCCTTCGATCTCGCCGTGCTGGAGGCATCGCCGTTGCTCGATAAAGGCAATGTCCGCTTCGTGCGTCTGGTCGATATTCTCGGAAATGGAACGGTGAAGGACAGTTCGGGCGGATCGATCTATGATCCTCATCCCAATACCGGCTCGGCAGGGTTCGATCTGGATGCGATCGGGGTGATCCACCAGAACGATGGCGACTTCCGCATGCTGCGTGCACTCCCGGTGGCTTCCGGTTTCGAAATCGAGTGGCAGAGCAATCCGGGAACGAGCTACCGCGTGGAGCGTTCCATCGGGTCCATGGGCAACTGGCTGGAGGTCCAAGTCCTGCCGGGACGCACGGATGGGGGCAGCACGATGGTCACCGTGCCGGCCCCGGCGGGGGAGGAAAGCTGCTTTTGGCGTGTGGTGTCGATTGATGGATGACGGGTTCCGCGTGGGTTTTTCACAGGATTATTCACACCTACGTGATCGCGTAGGGTGAACGGGAAAG
>CBFGPU010000290.1:0-4820 GCA_965650715.1 uncultured Haloferula sp.
CCTCCGATTTCAGGCGGGGAATTCGTTAGGCAAAGGGGGAAGTTTTTGGGGGTGAGGGGGTCTTGGCGACGGGGGAAACACCGTTTTCAGGTTAGAATCCTAACGGGGTCCGGCAGTGGGAATCAAGTCAGGACTTCGGAGGGAAGACCTCTTCGAAGCGCTCCGCGATCCAGCGTACAGCCCGGTCTTCGGCCATCGTCAGCCCGCCCGACTGACGGTCCACCCGGCCGAATTGATCTTGCCGAAGCCAGTGCCGCTCCGCCCCGCGCAGGATCGGGACCGCGGCGAGCAGGACGGCGGAGAGCAGGACGAGCGGGACGGTCATCTTCCGCGCAAGCAGGATGCCGGGCAGTGCCCCGGAACGGGAGGCCAGCAGGATCAAGCCCGCCTGCCACCCGAGCCAGAGGAACGGCATGCCACACCCGGCAGCCATGGCTTTCAGGTAGTCCTCCTCGTGCTTGTCGAGCCAACGGACCCCGCCGATTGCAGGGATGAGGAGCGCCGCCAGGACCACAACGGTCCAGCCGAGCCACGGCCGGCTTTGAGACATGCCGAGGAACGCAGCCCGCTTCGCCAAACGCCAGCGGATCGTTTGGAGCAGGCTCGCCCAAACCAGCAGTAGCGCGGCGAAGGCCTGAAGGGCGGCGGGAGGCCAGGGGTAGTAGAGCACCCCGATATCCCGGCAGCCGAAGGGGGTGAAGCGGGTGACGATCCAATAACAAGCGGCCGGGACGAAGAGGCCGAGAGCGAGGATCCAAGCGGCATCCACCGGACGGAAGAGCGGGGACAGCCCCCCGCCGAGGGCATTCGGGATCCTGCCCCGGCGGATGCTTTCCACGCCGGCGACGGCCAGCAGAAGCAGGGATAGCACCGCGGCGGGGAGGGCGAAGAGCCGATCCGCCACGGCGAACTCCACCTTCCGGCCTGGTTCAAAGAGGGCTGGGTCTTCGGGGTCGCCTGGCGGAAGAGAGGCGAGGCCCGAGCCGCCGCCCAGCCATGACACCGATTTGCGAGCCGGGCTACTTCGAAAGATGACAGGCGTCACGGTGATGAGGCGGTCCACTTCCTTCAATTGCTTTTGCTCCTCCGGCATCCCGAGATCGATGGTGGCTTGGAGGAGGGCTTCCTTCCCTTTGGCGGTGAAGCCGAGGGCGACCACCGAATCGAGGAGGGTAGAGGAGCGGGTGCCAAGCCGGTGGGAGAGCGTCCGCCAGGTGGCGATCAGATCGCGTAATCCCTCCGGGTCTTTCGCTGCTGTGAGTCGCTTGGCCTTCTCGGCGATCAGGGCACCCAGGAACTGCTGGATGCGCCTGAGAGAGGTATCGAGGTTGGAGATCGAGAAGATCACCGTCTTCGCTTCACCGGCCAGACTTTCGGACCCGGAGATCAACTCGAGCCTGCGGCGGCGGAGGTCCGTGGCGTGGATTTCGAAGTGTTCCGCGTCCGCCGCTTGCTTGAGCAATGCCAGCGCTTCCTTGAAGGCCGTCTCGTCGGTGACCGGCCCGCTTCCGCCGTTGCCCTTGAAGGCATCGCTCGCCTTCATCATGGATTCCCGCAGCAGCCAGGCTCCGTTGCCGGGATCGAGACGCTGCCAGGTTTCGTGGTACTCCGGAGGCAGTTTATGGAGCTTCGAGATGCTCTGACCGGTGTATTCTTCGAAAAGGCCGGGGTCATTCGGGCGCTCGCGGACAAGCCGCTCCAAGTTGTGAAGGACGGTGGAGGCATTGCTGTCCAGCCGGGCGGTCACGAAGTCATGCTGGCCCTTGGAGGTGACTTCGACTTGGTCGGGATCGAGGAAGCCGCTGCGGAGCAGCAAGAAAGGCCTCATTTCCCGGAAGGTGCCGCGGATGAAGAACGCGGCTAGCGCGCCTAAAACGATCAGTGAGGTAAAGGCAAGGGCAGGCTGGATCCATGTGCGGCCAGGCTCGCGGTTCGCGAGGCGAGCGGCAGCAACTCCGGCGTCTTCCGCGGAAGCGAGGCGGGCCAGCAACTCGTGGCGCGCTTCGTCCCGGGCCTGCGGGTCGTCGGCCAGCCCGCGCGTTGCCAGATCGAGGAACGGTGCGAGGCGCGGGTCGGGATCGGTCATTGTTAGCGTAAAGCCGGTGGAGGAGTTTCCTGTCGGATGGGCCGGCATCTGTCGGCTTCGCCTTCCGGATCAGAAGCCACAGGAATTGTCATGTCTCGTGGAGGTAGGCGGTAACTTCCTTGGGCACGAACTCGGCGTCGGTGGCTTCCTCGGCGGCGAGCTGCATCTGGGCGCGGATGATCGCGGGATCGACGGGCGGAAGGTAGCCTTGGAGGCTGGCCCGCAGGGCATCGACGGCGGCGGGCGTGCCGGTTTTCGTGAGGCGGTAGGTCTTCACGGCGAGCGCTTCGGCGGCGCCAGGCGTGAGCCACCTGGGCACGAGGGGCAGGAGCGAGGCCTTCGCCGCATCGTCGAGCGGGATGCCGCGGCGCTTGCAGAGCGCGCCTAACAGGACCATGCCTTCTTCCGGCGTGGCGGTGGGGAAGATGGGGACTTTCACGTCGATGCGGCCGGGGCGCTTGAGGTCCACCTCGATCAGGTCGGGGCGGCTGGAGGCGAGGACCCAGAGGATCCTGCCGCGGTTGCGGGTGTTTGACATCTCGGCGGCGAGCATCGAGTAAACGCGGCTCGATACGCCGGAGTCGCCGGAGCCGGAGGCGCGCTTGCCAAGCGCCTGGTCCGCTTCATCGATGAAGACGATGCAGCGGCCGAGGGCGTGGAGCAGGGCGAAGATCTTTTCGAGGTTCGCCTCGGTGGAGCCGACCCAGCGGTCGCGGAAGTTGCGCAAGGTGACGACCGGCACGCCCGCTTCCCCGGCGAGGCACTCGGCG
This sequence comes from uncultured Haloferula sp., assembly GCA_965650715.1. GTDB lineage: Bacteria > Verrucomicrobiota > Verrucomicrobiia > Verrucomicrobiales > Akkermansiaceae > Haloferula. Next base: position 2,857 of record CBFGPU010000290.1, read on the forward strand.
AGATAGGTTTTGCCGGTGCCGACGGGACCGCAGAAGAGGTAGCCCATCGGAAGGGCGGCCGTTTCATCCTGACGCCAGAGCGCGAGATCCTGCTTGAGGCGGGTCTTCACGCCTTCGAGGCCGATGATATCGTCGAGCGTGCGGTCCGGTTCGATGAAGTCGATCAGCTCGCCGGCATCGCGTTCGACGAGGGCCTTTCGGAGTTCGCCGAGGTCGGCATCGCCCAAGGGTTTTCCGGAGTGGTTGCGGCGGCGCAGGAAAGCTTCGAGCGCGGCGATCGAGGTGCCGGCGAGGCGCGAGGCGATGCGGGTGAAACCGGTGCTGCCTTCGAGGGCATTCGGACATTCCGGTGCGAGCACCTGAAGCGCGCCGGCAAGTTCGGCCACATCCGGCAGCGGGATTTCGATATCGGCCGAGCGCGGGTTGTCCGCGACGAGGGGGTGGAGGTGGCTGATGCGGTCCGCGAGGAGGAAGATCGCCTGGCCGTGTGCTGCCAGCGTGGTATCGCTGCCCCAGGAGCGGATGATCGAGGCGATCGCGCTGAGTTCGTGGTTCAGCGTTTGCGGCAGGACCGGGACGTAGAGCTGGGCATCCCGCATCACCACCGCGACGGTGACCGGCTTCGCGCCGACCGCGCGGAGATTGCGGGCGAACTGGAGGTAGCGGGCGATCACGCGCACCGCGGGCAGCGGTAACGAGGGCATTTCGCCGATTTCCTTCAGCGCGGGCCACTCGGCGAAGATTTCGCGGCCGCGGTCCACGCGCAGGCCGAAGCCGGGGTCGTAGCTGAGCACGACTTGGAAGCGCGGGAGGAGGACGTCGAGCAGATAGTCGTTCAGGCGTCCCAACTTGGGACCCTCCGGCAGCCGCATGAGCATGCGGTCGGCGACATTGCCGTGGAGGATGAATTGACCTGCCGCGCCGCTTTCGTAGCGCGCGACGATTTCGGTGGCCCAGACCGGGAGAAGAGACGCTTCAGCCATTGAGGGAAGGACAATGGCTGGCCGGGGGGATGTCGATGGGATTCCGAGCCGCGGATTGGACTTGGCTGCGGGTGAAGCGGGTCACTTCAGCTTCACCGTGAACTCTTCCTTGGTCTCCACCTTCACCCCGGGGATGTCCTTCACGGCGGCGGCGGCAGCGGCCGGACCTTGCTCGTTGGCGGCCATGAGTTTCTTCAGGTGGGCGGGATCCTCGACGAATTTGCCGAAGTCGATGTCCGCCATGGTCACGGTGTCGCCTTCGACGTGGGTGGCGTTGGTTTCCGCGATGCCGCCGGGGAACTCCAAGGTAAAGCCCATCTTCATGTCCTTGAACATGCCCTTGGCCATGGCGATCTGCTGGTCGCTGACTTCAGGCATCTCCGGAGGAGCCTCGCCTTCAGCGGGTTTGTTGCCGGGGTTGACGAGGGTGAGCACGCCATCGGCATACTTGAAGGTGGCCGGTTGCTGTTCGGGTTGTTCCGGCTGGGGGATGCCCACCGGGGCCATGGCCTTGGCCATCTCGGCCATCGAGCCGCCCATGGTGAACTTCACCGCGTTGATATCCTTGAAGCGGTAGACGACCTCCACACCCGCGCGTTCGCCGCGGGTGATCTTGCCGGCTTTCTCCACTTCCACACCGTCGCCGATTTTCTTAGCGTAAGCGTTGGCGGCATCCTTGTCGGCCATCTTGGCGAGGGGGTCCCGGCCGCCCATGCCTTCGAGCATGGCACTGGCTTCCGCGCTGAGGAGGGTGGTTTCCGTGATGGTGCCGCTGCCGTCCTTGTTCAGGCGGATGACGGCATTCTGCTCGAAGCAGGAAGTGGTGAGCAGGCAGAGGATGGCCGCGGCGAGGATCCGGAAAAGCGTCTTCATGATTTGGGGAGCAGCGTGCATGCGGGGTCGGGTTTGACAAGAAATCTGGTGCTCCGGCGGCGGGGGGCGGACGGAAGGGGCAGAAAGTTCATCGATGTCTCCGGGCTG
>CBFGPU010000291.1:0-4797 GCA_965650715.1 uncultured Haloferula sp.
GGGGTTGTGGGATGCCTCAAGCTGTCATACAAGTGTGAAATTTGGCATGCTGTGAAAGGCATTCCAACGGCCCGGGCTGTATGACAGATAAGAGATGTTCCAAGATTGCTGTTTGCACGGAGGGAAGCGGTGCATGCCGGGGGCATCAGCGCCACGGTGAAAAATTTGTGAAGGGCGACTCCGGTATGGCAATCACTTATCGTGTGTGAAACAAATGTCCTTGTAAGCCGTTCCCACCCCTGTTGAAATCGAATCATGAAGGCGACAACTCCTCTCCGCCTGATGAGTCTGCCAGCGCTCGCGCTTGCGGCCCTGCCGAGCTGTAAAAGAAATGTGGATGCCAGGATGGATCCGCAGTGGTGGCAACTGGAGGCCGACCGGGTCGAGCTTGTCCAGGAAATCAAGTTGCAGAAGCTGCGCCTCGGTGAAGAGGGCGTCCTCCGGGAACATGTCGCCCTCAAGGTGCGGATGGCCAAAAACGAGGCGCTTCTGGCCGAACTCCGGGGCAGCGCCGCAGCTCTTCGTTCCGACGCTGAGAACATGGCGGCCGCGACCGCCGCCGAGCGGCAGAACTGGATTGCCGCCACCCGTGCCGCCGCGGTGGGACGGAACTTCGCGACTTTCCCGGGTCCCAGCGGTCGGGCCTATGAAGACGTGACCATCACCCGTGTCACGGATGTCGGGATCGAATTCCGCCATTCCGAGGGTTCGGCGCGTCTTTCCGCTACCCAGGTGAGCCCGGAACTCCACGACGACTTCGGTCTCGATACGGTCGCCGCCCGTGCCGCCTTGGAGCAGGAACGGGCCACAGCCCGTGCTTATGAGGCATACATCGAGGACCGCATGGTGGTCTTGAACGCCCAGCGCAAGAAGGACGAATTGGAAGCCGCGGAGCGCGAGACCGACCGGATCGTTGCTTCCGCCCGCGCGCGCTCTGAAGCGTATTCCACCAGCCTTGCGGCGAAGGAGTCGACCAGTCCGCTACGCGAGAGGGCGCGTGCCTTCGGCAGCCGCGGGAATACGGTTTGGTATCCCGGCTATTCTTATCGATATTCCCGCTATCCGCGGAATTATTATTACTATCCATCCAGTAGCTGCTCGCCGGTATTCACCGGCAACTATGCCCGTGCCTTTGCGGGGCAGGTGTCCGGCGGAGGTTGTGGCTATACCCCGCGCGTGACCCCGCTGTTCAGGCCTTCCGGCAGCACTTGCAACTCTTTTTGACCTCAGATGAAGATCCTGACCAACACCCGATGGCTGCGTGCTTTGGCGCTGCTTTTGACCTCCCTGGCTGTTAGCTCCTGTGGCGATGATCCCGAACTCGTGCGCAAGCGCGAGGAACAAAAGGCGGAGATCCGTTTGCTCGATGGCGAACTGAAGATCCTTCAGGAAAAGATCGCCCAGCTTCCGCCCGATCGTACTTCGGAGATCGCCAAGATGAAGCACGACTCGGAACTGCAGCAGGAAGAGATTGCCAAGCTGGAGCAGGAAATCGCGTCGCTTCAGAAGGAGAAAGCCCAGATCGAAAAAGATCACGAGGCCTACCGCCGCAAGTATATCGTCCGCTGATTTCGACCCGTCAACCTCCCCTCTATCATGGGCTTTTCCGACCTCCTTACCAGCAGCCGTGGCCCCGGTGTCATCGGTACCCTGCTGGCTCTCCTCGTCCTCGTGGGCTTCGGCACTCTCTACATCTTCGTCTTTGACGAAGGGATGCAGGGCGGCGGCAAGAAAATCGAGGCCGTCATTCGCGACCAAGGGATGCTGATCGACAGCAACAAACAGCAGATCGCCTCGTTCAAGCAGCAGATCGAGGAAGGCAAGCGCCTCAAGGAGAAGGAACAGGAACTCAATCAACTGAAGGTCCGCGCCGAACTCGGCACCAAGCGCCTTGCGGAAGTGGCCGCCGAGCGCGACGAGGCCAGGGCGGCGAGCGAAGCAGCGCTCGCCAAGTGGGAGGAATACAAGGATGCCTACCGGCAGTCCGAGTGGGCCGCCGCGGAAGGCGAGGAGATCGGTGACCTCCAGTGTCTCTCGGGCCGCAAGTTCTCCAAGGTGATCATCACCAAGGTGAGCCACATCGGCATGGAGATCACGGACGAAACAGGCAAGCGCCGCATCGACAGTTCCGATCTTCCGCTGGCACTCCAGGACCGCTTCCAGTTCGACGAGAACAAGAAGACTGCAGCGGCCAAGCACGAGGACAAGACCTTTGAAAATCTCTCCGACAACGTGGAGATCGCGAATCTTGCCAAGAAGGGTCAGGACAAGCTGGAGAAGGTCCGCGAACTCACCGAACAGATGGAGAAGGCGCACGCCGGCATTCAGGATGCGAAATCGGCAGAGCCCACGCTCCTCGGCCGCGTGGACCGTATCCGCGCCGAACTGGCGGAAGAGCAGGCCAAGGCGGCGGACCGTGCGGGTCGTCGTTCCCAAGGCATCAACAAGACCCCGCAGATCAAGGAGGCTCTCCGCTCCGCTGAAAACAAGGTTTCCGCCAACCGCAACGATATCCGCAACTTCGAACGGCAGATCACGACGAACAAGCGCGAGATTGCGGTCTTGGAGCGCGAAGTCGATGCGATCAAGACGGAGATCGTGAAGTTGAAAAAGGAGCTCGCCGAAAAGCAGCAGACCGCTCCCTCCCAGCCCTGATACGGAACTCCCCGCTTGTCGTCCGTCGTCCCGTGCCACGGGATGATGCAGCGGCGCCCGGGTTGTCTTTCCGGTATGGCAACCCGGGGCAGCCGGGTCGCGCTGCTGGTCTCGTGTCCCATCTTCTCCTGACTCCTCCTCCTCCTCATGGACCAGTTCAATACCAATGATAACTCGGGAATGATCGGTTTCCTCGTCGGAATCATCGTTCTCGTGTTCGCCGGCATTTTCTTTTCCCTGCTGGCAGACAAGCGCTTCAGCTTTTCAAGCAACCGGATATCGTTGCAGGAGACCATCCGTGACGAGAAGGTGGAACTGGACACGATCAAATCCCGTCTTGAAGCCGCGCGCGAACACTGGAGGAAGCACTGCGAGCCGCTCTCGGCCCAAGGGAACTCGGTCGATGAAATCGCGGCTTCGGTCCGGGCCGGCGAGGCACGGCTGAAAAATCTACGGTCCGAAAAGGATGCCGCCGCTGCTGAACTGGCTGGTGCCAACGTCGCTCTCGACGAATATCGCAGCCGCTACCGTCAGCAGGTCCGCGGGGCTGCCACCGGTGAGGAGATGGCCGAACTGAAGTCCCGCACCGGACGGGTTTACAAGAACGTGGTCATCCGCAAGGTTTCCGCCGCGGGAGTCGAGATCCGCCACGATCAGGGGCCCTCCCGTTTGTTGCCGGACGAACTCGATCCTTCCTGGCACGAGCGTTTCCAGTGGAGCCGCGACGAGGTAGCGAGGGCTTTGGAAGAAGAGAGGGCCCGCCAGGATCGCCACAACCGCTTCGTGGACCAGAAGAACGCGCCGCAACCCGAGCTGGCCGAGAAGAAGCCGAAGTCCGGGAGCAAGCCCTCGAAAAAGCCGAAGACGGAATCGGAAGATCCCCGCTTGGAAGGATTGCGTGAAGACGTGCGGGAATTCCGCAGCCTTTATATCAGCGCCCAGTCCGAGGCATCCCGGGCCCGCGGCGAGGCGGAGATGAACCGTGGCAAGTCCGTTCCGGGCAGCCTCGAGACATGGGCGGAGCGTGCGGTGCGGATGGAGAATGCCGCGGCGAAACTCCGCTCCCAATACATGATGGCCCGGGGCAAGCTCGCCGCGGTTGCTCCCAAGGACTCGCTCCTCCTGATTACGGAAGACCCGTGATCACGCCAGCTTCAGCCGCTCGTCGGCCGCGAGCTTCGCCGTGAGGGAATCCCAGCCGCCGGCAGCCTGCAGGTTGAAAACGTGCAGGTAGAGGGTGACGAGCTTCGGGTCATAGGCACCCACCAGGGTATCCACCGCTTCATCGAGCTTCGCCGCATCCAAGGATTCGGGAAGGTCGCCGGTCACGGAACCCTTGCCGTCGTGCTCGATGCCCATGGCGTCGCAGAACTTTGCGAGCATTTCCTGGTTGCCGGCCATGAACCATGCCTGGAGCAAGTGCTCGCCGATGGTGTCGGCCTGTTTGCTCCGCAGGGTCTTGAGGATCCACGCGTATTGTTCCGGAAGCGGCTTCTTCTGGATGAATTCCAGCCGCAGCTTCTTGGACTGGGCCAGCGTCGAGACCGCCGAGCGGTACACGTTCCGGTCGTGGTCGCGGAACCAGTTCAGCATCTGGGTGACCAAGGCGGGATCGACGGCGTTGTAGAGTTCGTGAGCTTTCACTGGCGGGAATCGGCTGGCCGCGACTCCAAGCGATGCGGCTCGAAATGCCAAATGCCAATTTCGACCTTGCCGATAAATCGGCCGCGGCCCGCCGGTAGCCATTGGAAACCGGGGCATCGTCTCCACTTGTCGGCCTTCGCGATGTCCCTATCCTGCTTGCGATGAGCGCCCAACCCGAACTGTGGAAGACTGTCCGCTGGCTCAGCGTGCTGGCGGCCCTCTTGGGTCTTGCTTGGCTCGGCCTCCGGATTGTCGAACGGGGGATGGGCAGCACCGCGACCGGATTGGAAAAGGTGCTCGGGGCGATCACCAGTTCGGACACGCGGATCGTCGAAGGCCGGGCCGAGATTTCCCAGACCAACCAGATCTCGGAGTTGGCCTTGGTCGAGATGAAGATGTCCGCCACCCGAAGCTTCGAGAACGAGGCCTTCGTGCTGAAATACCTGCCGGCGGGGACCAAGCGGTTGATCATCCGGGGGGAATACCGCGTGACCGCCG
>CBFGPU010000292.1:0-4777 GCA_965650715.1 uncultured Haloferula sp.
GCGACGGCAAGCCCGTCAAACAGTACGTCGTTTCCACCTCGAAGTTCGGCATCGGCTCGAAGAACGGAAGCAACTACACCCCGCTCGGTCGCCTCGAAGTCGCCCGCAAGATCGGCGACGGCTATCCCTCCGGCATGGTCTTCAAGAGCCGCCGCCCCACCGGCGAGATCCTCCCGCCGAACGCCCCCGGCCGCGACCCGATCGTGGGCCGGATCCTGTGGCTCCACGGCACCGAGGCCCAGAACTACAACACCTTCAAACGCTGCGTCTACATCCACGGCACCCCCGAGGAATGGCGGCTCGGCACCCCGGCCAGCTACGGCTGCATCCGCATGGGCCAGAAGGACGTCGTCGATCTCTACGACCGCATCGGCGAGGGCGCCGAGGTCCGCGTGATGCGCGGCTCGCTGCTCGAAACCTGGGTCGGCCAGGAATACGCCCGCAAGCACTCGCCCCAGCTGCTCGAAGGCTACGCACAATTGTAATCCCGGCGCGAGAGACTTGCTTGACAGGGGCGGCTCTGTCCCTACATTGCCGCCCCCGCGCGACCCCGCTCGCTCCAACCGTCCGTCCTACCTTTCTCCGTTACCATGGCCAATCACAAGTCCGCCCTCAAGCGCGTCCGCCAGACCAAGGTCCGCACCGAGCGCAACCGCACTCGCAAGACCGCGATCAAGACCCTCCGCAAGAAGACCCTCGCCGCCGTCGCCGCTGCCGACAAGCCCGCCGCCGGCCAGTCCCTCGCCGAGTTCTCGTCCGCCGTTGACAAGGCCGCCAAGAAGGGCCTCATTCACAAGAACAAGGCCGCCAACCTGAAGAGCAAGGCCGCCAAGGCCATCGCCTCGATCGCCTGAGCCGCTTTACGGACGGTTGTTTGAATTTCCGAAGCGGCCCCGGTCCCCGGTGCCGCTTCTTTATGTTTGATAACCAATGAGTTCTGCGCCCCAAGATCCCGAATCCCGCCAGGCCAAAGCCGCCAAGATCGCCGCCAACCCCCAAGGCTACAAGGTGTGCGAAGGCTGCGACTCGATCGTCGGTGCCGGTGCCGTCCTCTGCCCGAACTGCCACAGCTACCGCTTCGACGCCTCCGCCGAGCGAGTCATCCTTCAAGCCAAGGCCCTCGGCTCCCGCGAGCAGACCTCCGTCACCGCCGGCGACCTGAGCTGACCGCGCTCCGCTCTTTTCAGCGCTGCGTCACCGGCAGCCCCGCCGTCAGTGCCGCCACGACGGCCTTGTGGGCCGCATCGATCTCCTCGGCCTTGAGCGTCCGGTCCGCCGCCCGGTAGTGCATCCGGTAGGCGATCGACTTCCGGTCCGCCGCCAGCTTCTGCCCCGTCGGGTCGCTGAACACGTCGAAGCACTCGAAGCCCGTCAGCAGCGGCTCCTTCACCTTCGCCAGCGCCTTCTCGATCTCGACATTCGCCAGGGAAGCAGGGGCTTCCATCGCCAGGTCCCGTGAGGATCCCGGGAACTGCGGCAGATCCACGATCTCCGCCTTCCCCGCCACGAACTTCCGCAGCTTCGGCAAATCCAGCTCCGCCACGAAGATCGGCCCGGAGGCATCCACTTCCCGCTGCCGGGCTGGCAGCACCATCGCGAAAGTGCCGAGATTCTGTCCGTCCGCCTGGATATCGCAGGCGAGCGCGAAGCCGTCGCGGTTCCGGGGCAGCAACTGGAGCGAAGCCACCGGCACGAGGGCCGAGATGACGGCCTTCAGGTCGTAGAGGTCCGCCGCGGTTTCAGTCGTGGCCCATCCGGGCGGGAGCGCCGGACCGGACAGCAGGATCCCGAGGGCATCGCTCTCAAGGTCCTTTGCCTTGCCGCCGCCCGCATTCCGGAACACCCGACCGATTTCGAACAAGCGGAGCGCCTTGGTGCCCTGACGGATGTTCCGCGCCGCCGAAGCGACCAGCCCGGGGATCAGGCTCGGGCGCATCACGGCATGATCCTCGCTCAGGGGAAGGCTCACTCGGATGGTGTCTCCCGGTAGAAGGGGCTTCAGGGGAAGGGCGTCGGCGACTTGGGAATCGGCGATCAACTTGATCGTGTGGCACTCGTGGAATCCCAGCCCGGCGAGGCGTTCGCGCACGCGCATGTCGGCATCGTAGGCCGCATCCACCGGGCTGGAGGGCACGAAGGTCCCGCTGAAACGCGAAGGCACGGCATCGAGGCCCTTCACCCGCACGATCTCCTCCACCAGGTCGATATGGCGCTGGAGGTCGGCGCGGAAGGACGGCACGGACCACGAGCCATCGGCCGTTTTCGAGAGGCCCAAACGCGTGAGAATGGTGGCAGCTTCCTCATGAGCGATGCTCGCACCGGTAAGCTGGTCCAGTTTAGCGAGGTCGAGGGTCACCGGTTTGGTCAGCACCGGCGCTGCGCCAGCCGCCATCGTGGCCGGGGACGCCGTGCCGCCTGCAATTTCGAGAATGAGTTTTACCGCCAATGCCGAACCGGCAAGGACTCCGTCGGGATTCACCCCGCGCTCGAACCGGTAGGAGGAATCGGAGGAGAGGGCTGTCCGGCGGGAGGTGCGGCGGATCCGCGAGGGGGTGAAGTAGGCCGATTCGAGGAGGATCTCGGTGGTGGATTCGGTCACGCCGCTTTCCGCGCCGCCCATCACGCCGCCGAGGGCGAGGGCCTGTCCCGCTTCGTCCGAAATCACGCAATCCTCCGCCTGCAGCGGGTAGGTTTCGCCATCGAGAGCGAGGAACGCCTCGCCTTCCTTCGCCGTGCGGATCACAAGCGAGCCGGAAACCTTGGAGGCATCGAAGGCGTGGAGCGGCTGACCGATTTCGTGGAGCACGAAGTTCGTGATATCCACGATGTTGTTGATCGGGCGCAGGCCGATGGACTCGAGCCGCTCGACGAGCCACCCGGGGCTATCGGCGACCTTCACGCCGGAGATCTTCACCGCGGTGTAGAAGGGGCAGGCATCGGGCGCTTCGATCTTTACGCCGTCGGCTGTTAGCGAACCGCGGGCGGGGATCTCAAGCGGCGTGAGCGGAACTTCCAGCAGCGTCGCCATCTCGCGGGCCATCCCGTAGTGGCTCAGGAGGTCAGGGCGGTTCGGGGTGACCTCGACTTCCAGCAGCACGTCGCTATCGAAGAGCTCTTTCACCGGCTTCCCGACCGGGAAGTCGTGCGGCAGGATCATCAGGCCGTCTTCGGCATCGGTCAGGCCGATTTCGCCGGCGGCACAGAGCATGCCCTTCGATTCGACGCCGCGCATCTTGGTTTCGCCGATGGTGAAACCGCCGGGGAGGGCGGCACCGGGGAGGGCGCATGGCACCTTGTCGCCGACCTTGTAGTTCCTCGCGCCGCAGACGATCTGGCGCAGCGAGCCCTCGCCCGCGTCCACTTGCGTGACCTTGAGCTTGTCGGCATTCGGGTGCTGCACGGCCTCCATGATCTGTGCGACCACGACCTTGTTCGAAGAGACGCCCTTTACCTCGATGCCTTCGACTTCAACACCGGCGAAGGTGAGGAGCTTGTCGAGTTCGTCGGGGGTCTTTCCCTTCAAATCGACGTGTGTCGCGAGCCAGTTCAGCGAAACGTTCATAGCCAGAAAATCCTTCGTGTTGTCCGTGTAAATCCGTGGGTGCTTCTCAAGCGAACTGCTTCAGGAAGCGGGCGTCGTTTTCGATCAGGAGGCGGATGTCCTTGATGCCCCAGCGGATCATCGCCAGGCGGTCGAGGCCCATGCCGAAGGCGAAGCCGGTCACCTTTTCCGGATTGTAGGCGTCATCCTTGCGGCCGGTGTTGATCTGTTCGAAGACGGCGGGATCGACCATGCCGCAGCCGGCGACTTCGATCCACCGCGGGTCCTGGCCTTTCACGTGGAGCTTCACGTCGATCTCGAAGCTGGGCTCGGTGAACGGGAAGAAGTGCGGGCGGAAGCGGACTTCCGTGTCGGAGCCGAAGAGCTCGCGGAAGAAGTACTCCAGCGTGCCCTTGAGGTCGCCGAGCGAGACATCCCTGTCCACATAGAGGCCTTCGAGCTGGTTGAAGACGGAGAGGTGGGTCGCGTCGATCTCGTCGCGGCGATAGGCGGAGCCGGGGGCGATGATGCGGACCGGAGGTGCCTGTGCTTCCATGGTCCGGACCTGAACCGACGAGGTGTGGGTGCGGAGCAGCTTGCCGGAGTCGAAGTAGAAGGTGTCCTTCTCGTTACGCGCCGGGTGGTCGGCGGGGGTGTTCAGGGCGTCGAAGCAGTGGAACTCGTCCTCGATTTCCGGCCCCTCCGCCAGGGCGAAGCCCATGCGGCGGAGGATCGAAATGGCCTGATGGCGGAGGATCGTCAGCGGGTGCAGCGAGCCGTGGTGGAGCGAGCGGGCGGGAAGCGTGAGGTCGATACCCTCCAACGCCTTCTTGTCAGCGGCGTCCTGAAGGGCCAGTTGCTTGTCTTCCAACGCGGAAGTGATCGCGCCACGGGCGGTATTCAGCAGGGCGCCGATGGCGGCTTTGTCCTCCTTCGGGACGTCGCGCATGCCGGCGGAGACCTCGGTGAGGGTGCCCTTTTTGCCGAGGACGGCCACGCGGGCGTCCTCAAGCGCGCGGGGGTCGGTGGCGGCGGCGATGTGGGCCAATGCCTCGACCTGAATGGCTTCGATCTGATCCTTCATGGGAGAAAGCGGGGCGCAGGGATTAGCCGCTGGAGGCGCGAGAGTCAAAGGCTTGGAACCGCGAATGAACGGGAATTGATCCGAAGGGGATCGGGAGAGCGAGGACCAGGGCCCTTGAGTGGGCCAGAGGCGGGGACAAACCGCTTCCCGGC
>CBFGPU010000293.1:0-4761 GCA_965650715.1 uncultured Haloferula sp.
CTGCTGCAGCATCCGCGCACGCTCGCCACCTTCTCCGACTCCGGCGCGCACGTGAGCCAGCTCTGCGACGCGTGCTTCTCGACCGACCTGCTCGGCACCTGGGTACGCGACAAGGAAGTGATGCCGCTCGAGCACGCGATCCACAAGCTCACCGGAGAGCCGGCGGGTGTGTTCGGACTCGCGGAAGGCTTCGTCGGCGGTCGTGAGCCGCTCGAGTTCGGCAAGCCCGGCTTGCAGGTCGGAGGCGACCTTGGCGAGTTGCCGATGATTGAGAGCTTCGGCCCTTGCCGGAAGACGAGCCGCCTGCTCCTCGATCTTGCGCCGACCCTGCTTCATCAATTCCTGCGCCTCGTCATCGCTGAAACGCATGGTCTCGCTCAGTCCTTCGCTCTGCTCGGCGATTCCCTTCTTGAGAGCCGCGCCGAGTTCCTCGACGGAAGTCTCGGACGCCAGGATGGCGGCCTTGCCTGCGAGCCGCCCTTCTTGCAGTGCCTTGGCCAAGCGTCGCACCGGAATCCAAAGCAGAATCGCAGCAAGCAGATGCACTCCGGCCGCGACCGCGACCGCGCTGAGAATCACCGGCTTCTGATCGATCGCGCCGACGAACGGTGACGCGGCAGCACCCAGCCAGCCGAGCACGGGCAGAAGACTCAACACCCGGTGGAAGATACCCCCCTTCAACCCGGATGAATAGCCACGCGCCGCATCGATCTTCGCATGACCCGCCGCCCGGAGCGATTCCCGATCCCCCGCCTCCGAAGGGGGTCGCGCACCGGTGAGATGACCTTTCCTCAAGGGACCGCCGAAGACGGGCCGGAACGCCCACAACATCCCGAGCGCTCCCCTTGCAAGGGTCCGGATCTCGTCGTCATCCGAGGCAATCGCATCGGCAAACTCGCGATGATCCTGGCGGGCACGTTCCCAAGTATCCTTCGCCTCCTGCTTGAGCCGGTAGGCCTCCGCTTGCCTGCGGCCGACCTGCCGGTCCTTCGCTTCGCGAATGCGTCTGGCCAGACTGCCGTGAGCCGCCTGCGCGGCGGTGCCGATGCGATGGCGGCGGGCGTGATACTTCGCGGTGACCTCGGCCTCCGCGGCATTGCTTCCGGCCATGAGGGCTGCCAGACGATCCGCCCGCGTGGCGATACCTGCTTCCTTCCTTGCCGTGGATTGCCGCTTCGCCGCGAGCAGGTCCGCGGCATGGGTTCGGTTGAGGGCGGCCTCGCGTCCCGATACGGAGGATATCCTCTCCTGGAGATCCTCCAGCAGCTTGCGGATGCGGTCGGGATGGAGCGGGTCAGTCACAGTCGGCATGAATCTTGGAAAGGACGAGATCGAGTTCTTCGATGACGCGGGTCGCATTGGCCACCGCCTGGGGCAGCGAGACGAGGTAGTCGCGCTCGAATTCCAGCGCCTTGCTGTCGCGCCAGCTCAGCTTGGCATCATCCCAGCGCGCGAACAACTCGCGAGTCGATTCGTTGAGCAAGGACTTGCTGCCACCCAGGCTCATGGCTCGTTCCTTTCTTCGGCTGCTGCCGCGGCGGGCTTCGGGGCGGGGGACACTCCGGCGTAGTCCTGCAAGTAGCGGATGGAATTTCCCAGCGAGACGACCCCTTGTGGCACTTGGCGCGAAAGGGTGTCGTGCAAGGTCTCCAATTGCTTGGCGAGCGCCTCGACCCGCGCATCGTAGGCCTGCCTCCAGCGCTTGAGGACGGCGAGCTTCTCCTCCGCCTCGGTGAGGGCGCGGCGGGCCTTCTTCACCGCGAGCTGCTGGACCGACTTGTCCTGACGCAGTGTCGAAAGACGTGCGCTGAAGAGCTCCTGCTCGGCCTGTTCCAACTGCCGCGCGCGGCGGCGGTACTCCGCCTCCCACTTCTGGCGCTGCTCGCTCTCCAGCCAGCCGCGGGTGCGCTTGACCTCACCGGTCACGTCGTCCAACGCACGGCGCGCCCGCTCGGCATAGCGGATCAAGGTGGCCCGGAACGCCTCGATGGCGTCGATCGATCCGACTCGTGCCTGGGAGTCCATGCGGAAAGGGTGTCAGCGTTGGTCGAGGTATTGCTGGATGCGCTCCGCCTTGCGCAGCAGGTAGGGCGTATGCTGGTCGGAAAGTTCGACGAAGCGCTTCATCGTCTTCATCATCTGCAGGAACTCCGCCGAGAATTTCTCGTGCTCCTGGTCCTGCCAGGAATCTCCCAGCGCCGAAAAACGGGACATGAGCGAAGTGGTCCGCTCGCGCACCTCGTTGTTGAAGCGCTTCAGCTCCGCGGCGAAGCGCCTGACTTCCTCGGGATCGATGATCGCTTGGGCCATACCCTATTTTCAGCGGACTTTCCTTCCGGTCGAGGAATACCGTGAAGTTTTACCAAGGAAAAACACCGCCTTTACAATGAACCGTCGGTAGCGGGAACGGTTTCGCGAAAAATTTGTCCCGGAGCGTTTGAATCCGGATCCCTGCATCCATGTGCATCCACGCGCGTCGATTCCGGAAATAAAAAACTTCGTGCCCGCCGCTTCTCCGGAGTCCACGCTGTCCCCCGGCCCCTGCATCCCATGAAGCGGTACCTCGTCCTTCTCGCCCTGCTGCCTTCCTGCGGGAAGGAGAAGTCCCCCGGTTCCGCCACTACCCCGGATGCCGCCGCACCGCCTCAGGTGCCCGGCCTGGAGCGGCAGGATGGCATGGTGAAACTGGAGGGAGGCACCTACAAGATGGGCCACGACGGCCCATTCGACACGCCCCACGGCCGCAAGGAATTCCCCGAGGAAGCACCGGCCCACGAGGTGACGGTGAAGCCGTTCCGGATCGATGAGACCGAGGTGACGAACGCGCAGTTCGCCGAATTCGTGAAGGCCACCGGCTACGTGACCTTCGCCGAGCGGGTGGTGACGCCCGAGGACTTCCCCGAGGAAGCGCGGGCAAACCTGCCGCCGGGCGATCTGGCGAACGGCGCGATCGTTTTCCGCGAGGACGCGCACGTCGAAGGCAACCTGAACCAGCCCGGCCGCTCGCTGGAGTGGTGGCGCTGGGATCCGCAGGCGAACTGGCGGCACCCGGCGGGGAAGGGCACGAGCATCGACGGCAAGGACGATCACCCGGTGGTCTGCGTGACGCACGAGGATGCCAGCGCCTATGCGAAGTGGGCCGGCAAGCGCCTGCCGACGGAGGCCGAGTGGGAATTCGCGGCGCGCGGCGGGCTGGCGGGGAAGATCTATTCGTGGGGCGACGACCTGAAGCCGGGCGGGAAATGGATGGCGAATACCTGGCAGGGCGAGTTCCCCAACAAGAACACCGGCGACGACGGCTTCACCGGCTCCTCGCCGGTGAAGACTTTCCCACCGAACGGCTACGGCCTCTACGACATGGCGGGCAACGTCTGGGAGATCTGCAACGACCTTTACGATCCGAACTATTTCACGCAGTGCGATCCCGACAACCCGCAGGGCCCGGCGCAATGGGTGAACCGCGACACGGGCCTCAAGGGCGATGGCAAGGTCCACCGCGTGACCAAGGGCGGCTCCTTCCTCTGTCACGTTTCTTATTGCATGCGCTATCGCCCCGCGGCCCGGCACTCGCAGGACAGCGAATCGCCGACGAACCACACCGGCTTCCGCTGCGTGAAGGACTGATGCCGCAAGAGCGCTCGATCCGTTGATTGATTGCGACCCCCGGATGCGTTCATGTGATCGCCATGAGACGCCTCTTGCTCTTGCTTTCCGGCATTGCCTGCGCCGCGGAGCCCTGCCGGATCGAGGTGGTGGACAAGGAGAACGGCTGGCCGGTGCCGCTGGTGGAACTCCGCACCATCCACGATGCGCGCTACGTGACCGACAACGCCGGCCTGATCGCAATCCACGATCCCGACCTCATGGACCGGGCCCTCTGGTTCCATGTGAAGGGACATGGCTACGGCGTGGACAAGGACGGATTCGGCTTTGAAGGAGTAAGGACCGCGCTCTCAGCCGGGGGCAAAGTCCGGATCGAGGTGGTGCGTCGCAATATCGCCAAACGCTTGGGACGCCTCACCGGCGCGGGCCTTTTTTCGGAAGCCGAGAAGCTCGGGATAGGGCCACCGCTGCCGGAAACCGGGGTCTTCGGCTGCGATTCCGTGCTGATGGCACGCCACGGGGACGATCTCTACTGGCTCTGGGGTGACACCAGTCTGCCCGGCTACCCCTTGGGCGTCTTCAATTCGACCTTCGCGACCTCCGGGTTGCGACCGATCGAGAAATTCGAGCCGCCCCTCGCGCTGCGCTACACGCATTTCCGGGACAAGGAAGGAAAGCCCAAGGGCGTGGCGAGGATGCCCGGTGACGGCCCCACCTGGCTCAGCGGCATGACCAGCGTGAGGGACAGGAATAACCACCCCCAGTTGGTCGCGACTTACTCCAAGATCAAGAACCACCTCGATGAATACGAGATCGGTTTGTGCCACTGGTGGCACGCCAAGAGCGAATTCCAGCACGTGAAGACCGTTTGGAAAGAAGGCGATGGCAAGAAGCCCCTCATCCTGCGCGGCCATCCCTTCACTTGGAAAGATCCTGCGGGCGAAGAATGGCTGCTCTTCGGCGATCCCTTTCCGGAAGTCCGCTGCAAGGCCACCTTCGAATCATGGAGCGATCCGCAGACTTGGGAAAAAGTCGAGCTACCTCCTGCCCCCAGATCGGCGGAGGACGGCTCGGAAGTGAAGCCGCACCGTGGCTCGGTGGTGTGGAGTCCCTTCCGCAAACGCTGGATCACCATCTACACCCAGAACTTCGGCAAAC
>CBFGPU010000294.1:0-4732 GCA_965650715.1 uncultured Haloferula sp.
ATCAGGAGGGCGTGAAGCTCGCCATCCTCTGCGTCCCCGCCGGCTTCGCCCAGGCTGTCGCGAACCGCCTCGTCGCCGCGGGCATCCAGGGCATCCTCAATTTCTCCCCGGTCGTGCTCGAAGTCCCCGAGGAAGTCGTCGTCAACAACGTCGATCTCGCCCTCGAACTCGAGCATCTCAGCTTCTTCGTCCGCTAACCCGGCCCTCCCCCCGGGCAATTCAGGCGATGGACCCGGATTTTCCCCAAGATTTCGTCGAGCCGCCCGTTCCTCCTGTGGCAACGGTGCCGATCCCGCCCGACATCGTGGAATCCAAGGAACAATTCGTCGAGAGAGCGCTTGCCGACTACGAGTCGCCCCTCGTCGGATACGCCTACGGCTTCGTCCACGATGTCGAACGCGCCCGCGACATCGTCCAGGACACCTTCATCCGCCTCTGCCAGCAGGATGTCGCGAAGGTGAAGGACGGTCTCAAAACCTGGCTCTTCACCGTCTGCCGCAACCGCGCGCTCGATGTCCTCCGCAAGGAGTCCCGCGTCAGCGCGCTCGACGAATCCGAATACCACTCGCACCCCGCCGACAGCCCCTCTCCCGACCGCTCGCTCGATCAGGCCGAAAGACTCGAGCAGACCATGCGTTTCCTCTCCCGCCTCCCGCAGAACCAGCAGACGGTCATCCTGATGAAATTCCGCGACGGCCACAGCTATCAGGAAATCTGCGAGGCCACCGGCCTCAGCAGCGGCAATGTCGGCTTCCTGATCCACACCGGCCTCAAGCGCCTCCGCGAACTCCTCCCCTCCGACCTTCTTTCTCCGCCATGAACATCGGACCCGATGATCCCCGCCTCAGCGCATGGGTGCTGGGCGAACTCCCCGCCGATGAGGCCGCCGCGATCGCGGCCGCCGTCGCGGCCGATCCCGCCCTGCAGGCGCAAGCCGCGGAATTGCAGACCATGAGCGACTTCCTCGGCTCAACCCTCGCGACCGCCACGCTCCGGCCGGACCAGCGCGAGGCCGTCCGCCGCGCCGGTCGCATCCCGGCGGCCAATGTCGTCGCCTTCCCCTCCGCCGCAAAGAAACAGCCGCGCCGCGTCTGGCCGCTGCTTCTGGGTGCAGCCGCCGCGGTCGCCTTCGCCGCTTACCTGAATTCCCGTCCCGCGGATTCTCCGGCCACCGCTCCTCCCGTAGCCAAGGCTACCGGCGCGGAGAACCCGGCCCTGCAGCCCTACCCCGGGCCCCGCATCTCCACCCTCCCTCCGAATCCGGACCAAGGGAAGCCCGCACATTCCACCGGTCCGCTGCTCGATGACATGGCACGGCAACTTGCCGCCAACGCCCTGCCCGATCCCACCACGCTGCCGCCGACCACCCCGCTGCCCGCGATGCGTAGCGATGCGGAGATCGACTTGCCCCTCCTGGTCGGTCGTGCGAGCTACGACTGGGTCCGCGGTTGGATCCGCGAGAAGAACGAGCTCCCGCCCAAGGACGCCGTCCGCATCGAGGAACTCGCCAATGCCTTTCCCCTCCCCGCCGATGAGGAAACCCGCGAGTTCGCCGGCCTGAAGATCGCCTGCGTCTCCATCCCCTCGCCTTGGTCGGGGGCCGGTCGCCTCGTCGGCGTCCAGATCGCGAACGAATCCGGCCATCCCCGCCAGGTCCAGTGGTCCTTCAGCCCGGCTCCCGGTGCCCGCGCGGGCGGCGTTCGCGTCCTCGCGTCCACCGGTGGCAGTGGCAGGCAGGCCTCCGACCTTCCTTCCGGCCGCCGCACCCTCGTCCTCATCGAACTCGCCTCGGCCACCGATACCGCGGGCGACCTTGTCGTCTCCTCCTCGGGCCGCAGCAAGCGTTTCCCCGCCCTGGAAACCAAGGACCCCGCCCTCCGGCAGGCCGGCCTCGTCGCCGCTTTCGGCATCTGGCTCCGCGGTGAAGGCATCGATGACTCCCGCCTCGCCACCATCCTCGCCGCCACCGAAAAGGACAGCACCGCCGGAACCGCCGCCCAACCCGAGTGGGCCGATTCCCGCCGCCTCGTCCGCGAGGCCCTCGATCTCGCCGCCCGCAAGAAGTAGCGCGACTTTCCAAGGTTCCCCGCTCCTACGCCCCGCCCCCGATCCAACCGCTTCCCCTCTTGGCGCGAAATCGGCTTCACCCCGGCGACAACCTCGCGCCCCTGCCGTTCAAAATACGCCGATTTTGGCCAGCATAGGTGATTGCAAACTTCACAACGAAACACACACACTCGTGATTTCCGTCTAGCCGAAAATTCAAGTTATCCTAACTAATCGCCCATCACCCACTCGCCCTCAAAGAGTTGCGAGACTCAAAACCTCCCCCTGGCCGGACAATCCGTGAAGCGAAATCATATAATTCGCATTGCGATCACGAGACAAAAAAAGTCTTGCCAGTTAAACCTAACCGACCTCTACTCCGCCCGTCCTTCACGGGACACCCCGAGCAGCCCGCCCCCCAAGGCAGCAAGGGACTACATCGACCGACCGACGGAATCCCCCCTCCCCGACGAAGGTCTCCGGAGACACTCAGGCAGCTCAGGATCCCCCCAACCGAGGCCGCCGCTTCCCCCCGAACCCCAAGGGTCAACGGTGTGTCAGCCGCCCGGCGGGTCAACTCCCCGATCCGCCGGGCGGACTGCTCCGGGCAAGCACTTTGAAGCTTTCCCGCCCGTCCTTGCCACCACTCCCGTTCCGGGTTACTTGGGCCGCGCATGGTGCGCTTCAACCTTTTCGGAGTTCCGGTCGAGATCCAACCCTGGTTCTGGCTGACGACCGCCATGTTCAGCGGTGCCCTCGGCGACATCACCCGGGAGACCTTCCAATACGCTCTCCTCTTCATCTTCGCGGCCACGATTTCAATCCTGGTCCACGAATTCGGCCACGCGCTCGTCGGCCGGCGTCTCGGCGGAGGCTATGCCCGCATCGTCCTCTGGGCCTTCGGCGGCCTCGCCTACAACGAGGGCGGCCGCTTCACCCGCATCAACCGCTTCTGGATGATCGCGGCCGGCCCCGGGGCGGGCTTTGCCCTTCTACTCCTGATTATCCTCATCCTGGCGGCCGCATTCGGCCCCAAGGATGCCATGGCATTGACCGGTTCCGCCCTCTTCTTCCTGTCGCCCGGAAGTCTGTCTTATGAAACGGCCAGCTTTTTCTTGGACCGCCTGCCGCTCTTGGTCCTGATCCGACACTTCCTCTGGATCAACTTCTGGTGGGGCGTCCTCAACCTGCTCCCCGTCCTGCCCCTCGACGGCGGCCGGATCACGGAACTCTACGTCAAGCCCCAGAAGCGCGTCTATCAAATCGCCGTCGCCGCCGCGATCGCCATGGTCGCCCTCGGCATCTTCCGCGGATCCTGGTACATGGCCCTGTTCTTCGGCTACCTCGCCTACGAGAACTACAAGAATATCGACAACTACCGCTGGCAGTAGGTCATCCTTTATCGCGCGGCGCTTCCTCTTCCATCTCGGACTCCGCGCAGCAGGAACCGCGGGCGTGGAGACAGGAGGCGCACCAGCCCTTGCCATCGATCACGATGGCGGCTTCCTGCCCGCAGACATGGCAAGCTAGCGCCTCCAGTAATTCGGTCGGATTCATTGGTGCCAAGGTCGCCGTTTCGGCCCTAAAATCAACCGCTCGGACCCCGTTCACACCAAAGAAAAACCCGGCCTCTCTTGCGAAAGACCGGGCTCGGAATGAATCGTTCGATCAGCCTTGGGCCGTTTCCGGCTCGGCTTCGGCGGCTTTCGCCTTTTCGTCGCGAAGGACGGCGCGGCGGCTCATCTTCACGCGGCCCTTCTCATCGACACCGAGGCACTTGGCGGTGATCACATCGCCCTTCTTGACGACGTCTTCCACACGCTCGGTGCGGCCTTCGGCCAATTCGGAGACGTGGATCAGGCCGTCCTTGCCCGGGAGCACTTCCATGAAGGCGCCGAAGTTGGTGATGCTGACCACCTTGCCGGTGTAGATCTTGCCCACTTCGATTTCCTGGAACATGCGCTCGATGAGCGACTTGGCGCGCAGCAATCCTTCTTCCTTGGAAGCGTAGATGTGCACGGTGCCGTCGTCCTCGATGTTGATCTCGGCGCCGGACTCGGCCTGGATGCCCTTGATGTTCTTGCCACCAGGCCCGATGAGCTCGCCGATGCGGTCGGCAGGGATCTTCACGGACACGATGCGCGGGGCATGCGGGCTGAGGTCCTGCGGACCGGAGACGGCTTCGGTCATCTTGGCGATGATCGTGGAGCGGGCGGCCTTCGCCATGTGGATGGCTTCCTCGAGGATCGAGAGCGGCAGGCCGGCGAGCTTCAGGTCGAGCTGGTAGCCCGTCACACCGGCGTCGGTGCCGCAGAGCTTGAAGTCCATGTCGCCGTAGAAGTCTTCGGAGCCGATGATATCGAGCAGGGCCTTGTGAGCCTTGAGAGTGCCGTCATCGTTCCACTCGGTCACGAGACCCACGGAGATGCCGCCCACCGGAGCCTTGAGAGGCACACCGGCGCAGAGCAGGGACATCGTGCCGGCGCAGACGGTGGCCATCGAAGTGGAGCCGTTCGACTCCATGACTTCCGACGAGACGCGCATGGCGTAGGGGAACTCTTCCACATCCGGGATCACCGGGGCGATCGAGCGTTCGGCGAGGGCGCCGTGGCCGATTTCGCGGCGGTTCAAGCCACCCATGCGGCCGGTCTCACCCACCGAGAACGGAGGGAAGTTGTAGTGAAGG
>CBFGPU010000295.1:0-4731 GCA_965650715.1 uncultured Haloferula sp.
GCGAAGCTCACCTCATCCCAGTTTCCAAGCACTCAGGCCAAGGCGGGACTGATGATTCGCGACACGCTTACCGGTGCCTTTTCGAAGCGCGTCTGGGTCGGCCTTAGGCCCGAGCCCTCCGCCATCAAACTCGAATCGCACGTGCGCGGCTGGACCGATGTTTGGGGCGGGAGCAACCGGGATGATATTTCGCGCAGCCATCCTCCTGGCATGCCCTACTGGTTCAAGGTCGAACGCAGGGGCGACATGATCCACACTTACTGTTCGCAGGATGGCACCAGTTGGGCGGCCACGCTCACCGGATACTTCGCGGGCCTCCCGTCCACGCTCCATATCGGACTCTTCGTGGCCAGTGGTTCGACGACGACCAACACCGCCACCTTCGAGAACGTCGCCTTCACGGGCGGCACCGGCGGCCTCGTGACGACTCCGGCCGCCCCGGCGGCCATGTTTGCCACCGGCTCCAGCAAGGCCATTACCCTGCGCTGGCTGCCATCTTTCGGTGCCACCGCTTATGACCTGCTCCGCTCCACCACCTCGGGCAGCGGCTACACCGTCATCGCCAGCAACTTGACGAGCTCCAAGACCAGCTACGTGGATGCGGCCGTGAGCGCAGGCACCACCTACTACTACGTGGCTCAGGCCAAGAACTCCGCCGGCACCAGCGGCAATTCGCCGCAGTTCGGCGCCACTCTGCTGCCCACGGCGATGGTCAACCTTGCCTTCAGCGGCACCTCGACGGCGAGTTTCAACCAAGGCTCCGCGACCGAGGGCTCCCACAAGGCCTTCGACACCGACCCGGGTTCCAAGTGGTATGGCTACAACGCGCCGACGGGCTGGCTCCAGTACGACTTCGGCACCGGCAACGCGCAGGTCGTCAAGCGCTACACGATCAACTGCGCCGATGTGGCAACGCGCGATCCGAAAAACTGGAATCTCCTCGGCTCACAGGATGGCTCCACCTGGACCACCCTTGACTCGCAAACCAACCAGGCCTTCAGCGTCCGGATGCAGATCAAGACCTACAACATCGGCAACATCACCGCTTACCGGTTCTACCGCCTGGACGTTACGGCCAATAACGGTGCCACCGGCTTGGCGGTCTCCGAACTCGGCCTGTGGTCCGACACCGGCCGCACCGTCCCCGACGGCCGCTACCGTGTCGTCAGCCGCAAGAGCAACAAGGTCATCGACCTCGTCAACGGCGGCACTGCCGATGGCACCGACGCCATCCAGTGGGGCTGGAACGGCGGCGATGACCAGAAGTGGGACCTCGCGCATCTGGGCAACGGCCAGTATAAACTGACCGGTGTTGCCAGCGCCAAGTTGCTCGAAGTCACCAACGCCTCCACCAGCAATGGCGCAATCGTCCAGATCTGGCCCTCGAACAATCACAACTGCCAGAAGTGGACCGTCACCCCCGCAGGCGACGGTACCTACAAGTTCCTGAACGTGAACAGCGGCAAAGCCATCGACGTCAGCGGCGGCAGTACCGCCGATGGAGCCGCCATCATCCAGTGGCCCTACGCCGGGGCCGACAATCAGCAGTGGCGGATCTCCATCGCCCCTTGAGACTTTCCTTTAACCGCCCCGCGCTCCGATCGCCCGAGCGCGGGGCTTCCATTAAATTAGAAACGATTGTTTCGCCATTCCCCGCGAGTGCCCCACTTTAGATCACCCCGAGCTCTTTCCCCGTCTTCACGAACGCCTCGATCCCCTTGTCCAACTGCTCGCGGGTATGCGCCGCGCTGATCTGCGTCCGGATCCTCGCCTTGCCCTGCGGCACCACCGGGAAGAAGAACCCGATCGCATAGACCCCGTGCTCCAGCAACCGGTCCGCGAACTTCTGCGAGAGCGCCGCATCTCCCAGCATCACCGGTGAGATCGGATGATCCTTGCCCGCGATGGTGAAACCGGTCCCTGCCATCGCGCCGCGGAAATACTCCGTGTTCGCCTTCACCCGGTCGGCCAGCTCCGTCGAACTTTCCAGCATCTCGAACACCTTCAGCGATGCCGCCACGATCGGCGGCGCGATCGTGTTCGAGAACAGATAAGGCCGCGACCGCTGCCGCAGCAGGTCGATGATCTCCTTCTTGCCCGAGGTATAGCCACCCGAAGCACCACCCAGGGCCTTGCCGAGCGTGCCGGTGGTCAGATCGATCTTCCCGAAAAGCCCGCGGTGCTCGTGAGTCCCGCGCCCGCGTGCGCCGAGGAAGCCGGTGGCGTGGCAATCGTCGAAATGCACCAGCGCGTTGTACTTCTCCGCCAAGGCATGCACCTGATCGAGATCGCAGATGATCCCGTCCATCGAGAAGACACCGTCCGTGGTGATCAGCTTGAAGCGCGCCCCATCGGCATCCGCCGCCTGGAGTTGCGCTTCGAGCTCCGCCATGTCGTTGTTCGCGTAGCGGTAGCGCTTCGCCTTGCAAAGGCGAACCCCGTCGATGATCGAGGCGTGGTTCAGCGCATCCGAAATCACCGCATCCTCCGGCCCGAGCAGGACCTCGAAGAGCCCGCCGTTCGCATCGAAGCAACTCGGATAGAGGATCGTGTCCTCCGTGCCGAGGAAGGCCGAAATCTTCTCCTCAAGCTGCTTGTGCAGCGTCTGAGTGCCACAGATGAAACGCACGCTGGCCATGCCGAAACCCCAGCGGTCGAGCGCCGCCTTCGCCGCCGCCACCACCTCCGGATGATCCGCGAGGCCGAGGTAGTTGTTCGCGCACATGTTGATCACCTCGCGCCCGTCCTTCAGCCGCACGGTCGAGTTCTGCGTCGAATCGATCAGCCGCTCGCGCTTGTAGAGGCCGGCGGACTCGATCTCGGAAAGCGTCGTGCGGAGGTGGGAAGCAAGCGCGTCGGAATACATGGCGGCCGGAAGCTTGCACGGCCAAGCCCCACGACGGAATGCCGATTTCGCGCACGGAACCTGCGGAAAGGGGACTTCAACACATTTTGACCGAATAGGATACGGTGCGCATTCGTTTCAGCCAACATGGCGATGAAGCTCTTCCTCCCCTTCTTCCTCGGTTTCCTACTTGGCCCGCTATCCCTGGCACAGGAAAAGCCGACCGAGACAAAGCCGCCGGTCATCAGCCCTCCTTCACCCACGCAGGACAAAGACGACGAATCCCCACCCGCTCAGATCGACAAGGGCATCGACCAGAGCCCGCTCCAAGAGGACCCTTTCGCATTCCCGTCTGATTCCTCCAAGCGTCTCATTGTTCCTGCCGCACGCGGGGGGCAAAAACGCACTGCCCTGCTTCTCCGTCTCGAGACTTGGGAGACAACGGCTCTCGATGCGATTGTCTGGCAAGATCAAAGCTCGGACAGCAGGATCCTAGCGGAACTGCGCGAAGAACTCCTGACGGGACAACGCCCGGCCCGGATCGTCTTCAGTCCCTCGCTTGCCCTGGATGAATCCACCAAGGGAATCGCGGAATCCATCTCCGAGAGGATCTACCCCACCGAATACGAGCCACCAGAACTGCCGCCTTCCAATATCTCGACCCAAGCTGCAGCCGAAAAGAGCGAGTGGGTCAAATGGCTGGAGGCCGCCGGAAAGTACGTGGTCCCCACCTCGTTCGAAACCCGCAATACCGGCCAAACCCTCGAAGCAACAGTTCAACCCGTGGTGGCCGAAGAGAATTCGTGGGATGTGTCCCTGAGTTTCGACAACGTCGAATCACTCGGAAATCTGACCCACGGGGCCAAGGATCTGCGGATCGAAATGCCTCTCTTCGGATCCTTCCGCACCGGTGGTTTGATCCGCCTCAAGGAAGGTCAATGGCGCCTCCTCTCGGTGATGGAACCTCCCCGCGGCCTCGATGGAAAGCCGTCCGAAAAGCGTTGGCTCACCCTCGTCCGGATCGATCCCGAAACCTGATCGCCATATAAAGAAAAAACGCCGCTCCCTTCCGGGAGCGGCGCTTTGGAGAAAACTTCGGGAGCTTAGCGTGAAGCCACCGGCTTCATCGCTTTGAGCGCATCCTTCACGGAATCCTCGAACTCGTCGTCCATCGGATTGCCGCGCCACAGGAGCTTGCCATCGGTGCCGAAGACCGCGGCGTGCGGAATCGTGCCGGTGGAAGTGCCGCTATTGCCGCCCGAGAACACGGGGTAACCCACGCGGGCGGGCTTCAGGAGCTTCATGATCTCTTCCTTGGTGCCTTTCTGGCACTCGAATCCGACCACCACGAGGCCTTTCTTTTCGTAGCGCTTCGCGAGCTTTGCCATGTCGGGCAGGCTGGCAATGCAGGGCCCGCAATTCACGCCCCACTCCTCGATCACCACGACCTTGCCCTCGAGAGCGGCCTTGTCGAAGGCGACGCCGTTGACGACTTCTTCGGGGAACTGGACCTTGCTCAGGGTGACATCCGGAAGGGGTGCCTCGTCCTTATCTTTCTTGTCCGCAAAGGCGGGAACGGCGAGCGCGAAGAGCGCTGCAACGATGGAGGTAATCGCTTTCATAGGTGCTGTCTCAAATTCAACCCGTGGATAACGAGTCTGTTGCCGGGCTTTCTTTATCTTTTTTCCCCGCTTGGCGAGAAAACTCCGGAAATCCCGGGGGAAACGCAGGCGGATATATTTCCCTCCCGCCCCGCAAACCGGCTCTGGAGGCCGGATCCCGGCCGGGGAAACGCCGAATGTTCTACATTGCCAACCCGTTCCGGCTTCTCCATCGTCCGGCCCCGTCCCGCAAAAAACCTGTCATGCGTCTCACCTGCACCCTCG
>CBFGPU010000296.1:0-4723 GCA_965650715.1 uncultured Haloferula sp.
GCGAGAACGCCCGGTCATAGCTCCAACAGGAAACGAGCGCCCAGTCCTCACCGGCCGGCATGCCGAGGAGTTCCTCGTCCTTCCCGGCCCCGTATTCGTCCTGGATCTCGATCCCGTAGGACTTCTTCGGGAACCCCGCCGAGCTGCGGCCCCGGAGGTTAACCGAGGCGTTCAAGGTTCGGGCCGGCACCGAAGTGGGAGAGAGAGAGGCGAAACCGCTGGCATCGCGGTCGTAGATCTGGATGCGGACGTTCTCCTTAGTATCGCCGATTTCCCCTCCGCCCCGGTTGTTCAGCACCACGATCGGCAGGCAGGATCTGAACGCCTGGCCGGTGGAATTGTAGTTCGAGACGCTGCCGTTCAAGAACTCATAGTGCCGGGCTCCGATGAACCCCAGCGCCCCTGTGGACGTGGACATGATCCGGGCACGCACCACGGTGCTCGTGGTCACGTTGATCGGACCGCTGTACAGCGGAGAGCTTGCCAAGGGCATGCTGCCATCCGTCGTGTAACGGATCTGCTGCCCGGAGATCGCTCCTCCCAAGGTCAGGTTGAAGTTGCCGGTGAAAGTGCCGGAGGCTCGCGAGAAAGCAACCTCCTGCGGGATGATCATACCGTCGATCCCCGCATTCCTGCTTCCAGGAGTGGGCGTGGAAAAATACCCGGGAGGCGGAGGTGTCCCGGACGCGATTATCTCTCCGCGCAATTCGGGACGGATCAGGAAATCCGTCGTGTTCACGTTATAGTTGGAGGCTTGGATCGCCAGGACGTTTTGCCCATCGACCAGAAGACCGGCGCTCTCGGTAACATCAATATCTTGGAAGACCGCTCCGTCCGAATCCACCCGCTGACCGGTGGCCGGACTATTCCAGGCAGGAGAGGCCGGAAAGTTTCTCCGGACCTGGGTCCCGCCGGATTGAAGAGGCTGGCCGTTCAACCAGGCGATGAAGCCGTCGTCGTATTTGACCCTCAATTTGAGGCTGAGCGTCTGGGTTCCAGCCGGCACGGTGAATGGCACCCGCAGGTAGCAGGAGGGATTGCCGGAGGCGGTCATCGCCGTGTCCGTATTGGCACCTGGCCCGATCTGCGGCGTGTAGTCGACTCCCGAGGTGTTGCGATCGTAACCCACCCCCATTGCGGTGCTGGTCCAACCGGAGGGGGTGAATGCGATGTCGCGCCAAGTGGATGCCGGATCGGAGGCGGAGGTCGGGATAGTCCACTCCGCTGCGGCATTCTCCGCGAAAAAGGTGGTGGAGACCAGGTTCGATGGTTGTCCGTAGGACAAGTCCGCGAATTGTGCCGGGTAAGAAGGATTGAATTGCGACACGACGGTGCTGCCATTCGGGCGTACCAAACCCAGATATTCTCCGTCCGCGCTGAGGGAGAAATTCGTGTGCAGGGGTTGGCCTGCCACCCGCCGGTCTTTCCCGGACGCGAAAACCACCAGATAGCCGCCCGCCGGGATCGTGACGGTTGGAAAACGCCACTTGGTTTTGGTGGACGCGCTGTCGGTGAGATACCAGTTCGTCAGGTCAACCGGGGTCGCGTCAGGATTGTGGATTTCCACCCAGTCCGGGCGGTCGTCGTCCTCGTCCTCAAGTCCATTCTGGTTGCTGGCGCAGAATTCGGAGATCTCGGGAGCAGCCTTCGCGGCCGGGGAATTTGCTATAAAAAGCAGCAGCAGCGCAAGAATCGGTCGCATCGGGTGGGTTTTTGCAAGGGGGGGGCAGAGCCGTCCTGAGTTCGACGGCGGGTGACGCTTACGTCACAATTCAGCCGGGGGTTTAGCAGCCCTTCGATGGACAAAGTTGCAGGCTCCCTTGGCCCGATTCGGATTCAGGCGACAGAAATTACGCAATCATACACAATTCAGTGATGGACTCGCGGGGACTGAAACCGTATTGCGGATTCACCCATGGCTTACTTCCCGGACATTCCCAAGGTCGTCTTCGAAGGCCCGAAATCCAAGAATCCATTCGCGTTCAAGCATTACAATCCCGACGAGGTGATCGAAGGGAAAACCATGCGCGAACATTTCCGCTTCGGTGCCGCCTACTGGCACGTCATGCGGAACGCTTTGGCCGATCCCTTCGGCGGCGGCACGGCCGTCACGCCGTGGGATGATCACTCGGACTCGGTGGACAATGCGAAGAAGCGCGCCGACGTGTTCTTCGAGTTCCTCGACAAGATCGACATCGACTACTACTGCTTCCACGACCGGGACATCGCGCCGGAATTGAACGACTTCGCCAAGTCCACCGCGGCGCTGAACGAAGTGGTGGCGCACCTCGGCGACCTGCAGAAGGCCACGGGCAAGAAGCTGCTCTGGGGCACGGCCTGTCTCTTCTCCCATCCCCGCTACTCGCAAGGGGGCGGAACCTCGCCGGACGCGCGCGTCTTCGCCTATGCCGCAGCCCAAGTGAAGGCGGCGATGGACGCCACCCACGCCCTCGGCGGCGAGGGTTACACCTTCTGGGGTGGCCGCGAAGGCTACGCCACCCTGCTGAACACGGACATGAAGCGCGAGCTCGACCACCTCGCCGCGCTCCTGCACATGGCCGTGGCTTACGCGAAGAAGATCGGCTACACCGGCCAGTTCTACATCGAGCCCAAGCCGCGCGAGCCCTCCACCCACCAGTATGACTCGGATTCGGCGGCCTGCCTGAACTTCCTGCGGGAGTATAACCTGCTCGACCACTTCAAGCTGAACATCGAGACCAACCACGCCACGCTCGCCGGCCACACGATGGAGCACGAGCTCACCGTGGCGATCGGTGCGAACGCGCTCGGCTCGATCGATGCGAACCAGGGTGACACCCTGCTCGGCTGGGATACCGACCAATTTCCCAGCGACCTCTACGGCACCACCAAGGTGATGCTCAAGGTGCTCGAAATGGGCGGCTTCACCACCGGCGGCCTGAACTTCGACGCCAAGCGCCGTCGCGAGTCGCACGAACCGGTCGATCTCTTCCACGCCCACATCGGCGGGATGGACGCCTTCGCCCGCGGACTCAAGGTCGCCGCCGCCGTCCGGGCGGACGGTCGGATCGCCGAGTTCGTGAAGTCCCGCTACTCGAGCTGGGACAGCGGCATCGGCCAACAGATCGAGAGCGGCTCGATGGACTTCGACCAGCTTACCGACTGGGTGCTCCGCAATCCCGAGCCGGTGATCGGCTCCGGCCGCCAGGAACTGATGGAGAACATCCTCAACGAACTTCTGTGACCGGCGGCGGGTCCGCCCGCCAAAGGTCACCTTCCAACGGGTGCCAAACGGTCCGGTGCGCAAGCACCGGACCGTTTCATTTTTTCGTGGGGAAAGGTCCGGCTCGCCATCGGTCGCTGCGAAGGGCCAGACTGTCGGCGTGACGGACCCTACCTGGCTATCCAAAGCGGCGGGCTACTGGGCGGATGAGATGGGCTGCCCCGCGGAGGAGCTTTTCGCGGAGACGTTGCTATTGAAAGCCCACGGACAACGCTTGGACGACTACAACGGAATCTTCGCTCTCTTTCGGCGAGGCCGCGCCGTGATCTCGTTTCCGTCTGATCGGTTGGAGGACCTCTCCGCCACCTTGCCCACAAATCCGCTGTCTCCCGATCTGCTGGCATCCCATTTCATGCGCGGGGGCTACCGGGTGATCGGGCCCGCATTCATTGGCTATGCGGCGGAAGTCCCTCAAACCGCAGGCGGGGTGAGGGCCCTCGAGCCCCCGGACATGAGCTTGGTGGAAACCCTGCAAGCGGCATGCGACGAAACCGAATGGGAGTACGGTGGTAGCGAGCCTGCAAGAGTTCCATGTGCCGGTGCCTTCGAGGATGGAAGCCTTGCTGCATTGGCCGGTTACGAGATCTGGAACCACGCCATCGCCCATATTTCGGTGATCACCCATCCCTCCTTCCGCGGGAAAGGCCATGGCCGCCAGGCCGTCATGGAGTTGGCAGGCATGGCTCTCGCCGCAGGGCTGGTCCCGCAATACCGGACACTCGAATCCAACATCCCCTCGATGCGGATCGCAGGTACCCTCGGCTTCGAACGCTACGCCACCTCCGTCGCGGTCAGATTGGAGTAGGATCACCCCGCGATCCCCGTCACCGCTGCTTGATCGACATCCGAGGACAGGAAGCCATGCTCGGGGAAATGGGTCTCCTGCGAATCCTTGCGACGTCCTTGGTATTCCTCTGCCCTTTGCTGCCTGTCGGCGCGGAGGTCATCCGGGTCAAGGGTTCGGACACGCTCGGCGCAAAACTGGTCCCGCTCCTGGCGGAAGCCTTCAGGGCAAGGAATCCCGGGCTGAGCATCGAGATTGTCGCCGGGGGATCCTCGTCCGCCTTCTCCGAGCTGGCGAGAGGCACCGCCGACATCGGAATGGCAACACGACGGCCCCGTCCCGGGGAAATCGCCGCGGCCGCCAGGAATGGCATCCGGTTCGAGGAGATCGTCGCGTGCCATGACATTTTCGCGGTCGTCGTCCACAAGGACAACCCGGTACCCGGATTAACGAAGGAGCAAGTTGCCGGGATCTTCACCGGTAAGATCCGGGATTGGAGGGAGGTCGGCGGGACTCCCGGTCCTATCACGGTCTACACACGCAACACCGCTTCCGGTTCTTACGAGATCTGGCAGAAGCTGGCGATGGGAGGTCCCGGATATGCTCCTGGAGCCATCAAGGTCGCCGGAGGAACAGGAGTTCCGCAGTTGGTTGCGTCCGACATTCGCGCGATCACC
>CBFGPU010000297.1:0-4723 GCA_965650715.1 uncultured Haloferula sp.
GATCTTCCAGATCCAGACCCTGAATCTGTGGGGTTCCATCGGCCAGCTCTTCGGCGGCGAGTAATCCAACAATACCGGACCTATCACGATCATGATCTATCCAGTCATCACCTTCCTGCTCGCTGCCGCCGTCCTCGCTCTCGCGATCACGACCGGCAACTTGCCGATCTAAGGAATTCCAATGTTTCCGAGGGGCCGCCCCGCCGCACCCGCGGCAGGGCGGCCCTTGACTTTTCCGGGTCTCCCTCCACCTTCCGCGCATGGCTCAGCAATTCAACGAAAGCAATTTCCAATCCGAGGTCATTGATTCCGACCAGCCCGTCCTCGTGGACTTCTGGGCCGAGTGGTGCGGACCTTGCAAGATGATCGGGCCGGTCATCGACCAGCTTTCGGGCGAAGTCGAAGGGCAGGCCAAGGTGGGCAAGGTCAATGTGGACGAGGCCCGCAATCTGGCGGTCAAGTACGGCGTCCGCTCGATCCCGCTGCTGCTGTTCTTCAAGGGCGGCGAGGTGCGGGACCAGATCGTGGGCGCGAACGTGACGAAGGACATGCTGAAGCAGAAGCTTCTGGCGCTGGCCTGAGCGGCCGGGTGCCAGACCTTATTTTCCGAAGAGGCCGGGGCGGGAGCTCCGGCCTTCTTTTTTTAGGGGCGGACACACCTTGGAGACTGGGCGGGATGGGAAATGCGGCTTGCTATTGAGAATGGGTCGCAATAATATGTCAGCATGTTCGAGTGCTGGTGGCAGGAAGGCGGGTTCGAGGCGTGGCGTTTGAGGGGCGACCTGCGGGGGGCTTCGCGGCGCTGGCAGCACCGGTTGCACGACGAGTTGTGGGTGTGGGTAAATGTGGAGGGCGAGGGTGTGGTTTGGGGGAAGGACCACCGGATTTTCCTGAAAGCGGGGCTGTTCGGTTGCTTCGGCGGGCCGGAGGGCGAGCCTTGGAAGTGGACACGGCTGCCGGGCCATCATGAGGCAGAGATCCTAATCATCCCGCGGGAGTATCTGGCGACCCGTTTCGGCGCGGGGGCGGCGGGGAAGCAGACGCCCTTCGCAAAGTGGTTGCGGGGCGAAGGGGGGGTGTCGTTCGCGGGGCTATCGGGCCGGGAGGAGAGGCGGCTCGGGGAGTTGCTGGCGCGGGGCTGGAGATCGAAGCGGATGCCGGCGGCGGTGACGCGGGCGCTGGACCGCTGGGTGGAGCGGATCCTGGGGATGGATCAGGCTTCCATGCCGCGGGCTTCCGCATGCGGGCGCAGGCGGACGAGGAGCCAGGTGAGGAAGATGAAGGCGATATCCGAGGGTATCCAGTAATCGACGGGGATGTAGTATTTGCCGATGACGCCGGGCTTCCATGGGTAGAGCCAGGCGATGCCGCCGGCGAGGGCATCGGCGACGAGGTGGAGCAGGACGGCGAGCCAACAGGCGATGGCGACGCGCCATTTGCCGGAATCGAAGAAGGTGGCGAGCACGGCGCAGACGGGCAGCATGGCGGCGAGGAACCAGACGGTGTGCGACCAGCTCGAGTAGCGGGCTTCCAGCGAGAGGTGCGGGGTGCAGAGATCGGGCAGCGCGCCGAAGAGGCCGATCAGGGGGAGGGACCAGGGAGGGAAGAAGTGGCCGCGGCCTTTGGCGAGGGCGGCGTTTTCAATCAGGAGACCGGCACAGACGGGGAGAAGGGTGTGGGTGCCGATGAGCATCCCAACCCTTCACAGATTCACAGGTGCCAAGCAATCGGGAAGAGGAAATGAAAGAGCGGATTTTCGACTCCTTCACCCGGCGGGAGAGGTGATCGCCGGCCGATGCAGTCCGAAGGTTCCGATGTCCCCACCGGCGGGAAACTTCCTCGCGAAGAATGCACCCGAATCCACAATCTCAACGAGTTTCTCGAAGGGGAGCTCAGTCCACGCGGTCGGGCTTCCGGCATCCTTTTCCCACCAGGTCCAAGTGACATCCTTCCCGGCGACTTCACCCTCAAGCGGGTAGCCTTGCATGGACAGGACCGTCGCGAAATAGGCCTCGTCGGGGACGTACATTCTCTCGAACAAACCCGTGTAGTCTTGCCCGGCGGCGAAGGTTGCCGTGGTCCGGTCCATCAACCACCACTGGGGCGTGAATCTCCAGCAGCCGAGGGGAACTTCCGGAGCCGCGCCGATCCGCGAGGCATGCCGGGAGCCCGCCTGGGAGATCGTTTTCGAGCTGAAGCGGGACCGAGGATCATGACGCAACCTCCGGACGATCTCGGATAGAGGAAGGACCGGAACACAGCTCTCGGAAAGTAGGGCGAAGTGGGTGAGAGCCCGGTCCTTCAGCCCTTCCAGGAGCAGTTCACGACTCGCGCGGACCAGGGAGATGTCACCCCATTGCGTCTCATATCTCTTGCGGATGACGCTGCCCTTGAGGAATCCCTCGTTCGCGAGACGCGGGTATTTGGGGTGAGAGAGCACCTTCACGCAGTCCGGCATTTCCCGGACGAACTCACCCCAGATCGCCGGGTGATTCACATCCCCCCTGGTAAGGAATAAGAGACCGATACGAAGGTCTCCTGAATTGCCGATCATGCGGCGAGGCGGAATGGAAGCCGTTGCCCGCTCCCCTTCAGGAAGCTGGGGGGCTTCGGAAGGTTCCGAGCAAACCTGAGCAAGCAGTCCGCAGACGGAACCGGCGTTTCTCCGCTGTCGTCCGTCCGAAGTGAACATGGAGTGCTTGCCGAAGGACTTGGCATTCCCGGATTCATGCTTCCAGATAAGATTCGGGTAGCAGGCATAGGTCGGGACGCTTGCCAGAAATTCCGCAAGCCGAGGGGAATCCCCCGGCAAAGCAAAGTTACTCCCGGCCGAGTCCAAGAGCCGGATCAACTTCCGATAGGCCGTGTGTCGAACCGCGAAGGCGAAGTCACCCCAACCCCGCTTCACCCGGACGGTCCTTATTCCCGCCCAGACGGGGGGCTTGGAATGGACGCAACCGAGGAAGAAGATCTCCCAGTCCTGAGGAAGCTCGACCGCCTCCACAAGGGCTGGGAAATTCGGATGGAAGGCGACATTGTCGTCCAGAATCAGTACAGCGTCGGCACGCCTGCGAACGGCTTCCCGAAGCATCAACTTCTGGGTATGCGCGCGGTAGGACCCGTATCCGGATACCGGGTAGTCCGCGCCGTCGATGGAACTCCTTTGCAGATCGTCCCCCCCATCGGAAGCCCGGGATCCAAGCCGGCGAGGATAAAGCGCCGGGAACCTTTCGGCCGACAGTCCCGCGGAAAAGAGATTCTCCTCCATGCGCTGCCGAAGGGTTGAAGCAGATCCAAGATTCGACCAGAACCGTAATGGAAACGCTGCCTCGATACGCATGGGTAGCCCCCTCTGCTAGGGAAACTGGATCAAAGCAATCCAAATTTGTGCCACAAAGTTGTCACTAATGATAACAGTTTGCACGCCTGTATCACCGGACGAAAGAAATGGAAACCAAGGGACTCACCTACCACCCCTGGAGCCCCAGGGGCGCTCCCTAATGACAATAGTGTCACACTCGCTCCAACATCAAGAAGCACAACAACACACCTAACAAGCCTCCAATGCCCCTCCGATTTTTCCCTCGGCACGCTACCATTCGTTGATAACTCCCTGTTCCGACATTCACCATGAACAATCCATTCCTGCTACCACCACCCAAACGCGCGGCCCAAACCGAATTCGGAGCAGAGGGCAACGGCTGCGGGGAAACCCCAACAAGACGCCGGTTCCTGCGGCGGACGGGAGCGGCTGCCATCGCCTCCGTGGTTGCATGGGGAGCATTGAGCCAAAGCACCCTCGCCGACGAGGAAGAGTCGAGTTCATGGGGCATCGTTTGCAAGCAGGAGCCCGCCTCCGGCGATTGGGGCGAAGCGCTGCTCGATGTGGTAGGAGCGCATGGTGCCAACACCGCTGCGGGTCTTGTGCTGGGCGGACACCGCTATTTGGCGTTGGCCACCTCGGTGACGAACTACCAACATCCGCAATGGGGAACCCGCACGATCCGGGCGGGATCCCTGGGCCGGGGCGAGAACTACGACTGGGCGAAAGTCTGTGTCGCCGGCGCCTTCGCGGCGCTGACCGACGCCGGAGGAACGGTATCGACCATCATCCTGAAACCGAAGCACTACGTGATGATGACCCTGGACGAACAGGGCAATATCACCGTGAGCGATTCGGGCAATGGTCATACCGACACGCAGGTTGCCGGCGGCGCAAACATCACCGCCATTTCGAAAATCGATGTTACCGGCCAAGGAACCAAGTCGGTGACATTGGATGTCCAATGGTCCCTGAGATGGTCCGGATTCCAGTCGGGAACATTGGACGCGATCCGCGGTTTCCTACACTTCGGAGCGACGCTGAACAACGAACTGGTTTGGCAGCACAGCGCGAGGTTCGTGTTTGAGTCCCACGAGCTCAAAGACCTCGCCGCGAAGGCCGCGCTCTACGCACAAACACGTCCTCCGGAGAACATTCACACCTGGACCAATGAGAACGGTTTGCCAGAGTACGAGTCGCCGCCCTTCGGCTACTATTCGAACCCGAGCGCGAACCCGGTGATATCGACATTCAGAGCGCGCACCGCTCTCACGCAACTGGTTACCAATATCTCCACCGGCGCAGCTGTCACGAGCTGGGAATTCTAAGCAAACGCCCGACCTGCGATCCCAAGCCCCCGGACGACTCCAGTTCGCCGGGGGCCAGCGCAGCCGCCGACCT
>CBFGPU010000298.1:0-4720 GCA_965650715.1 uncultured Haloferula sp.
ATCATGGCGAGGTGTCTTCACCGAAGAAGGTGCTGCGGTTGCTGGCCAAGGGGGACGCGCTGATGCGAAGCCCGCTGTGCCGGGGGATCGGAGTGCTCGACGAGCGGTTCATCACGCCGATGGAGACTTACACCGGAAAGACGGTGCACCGTTTTCCCGACGTGACGGACGCGACGCTGCCGGAGAAGCCGTATGTGCTGGCGGAAGAGATCCGCCGGAAGGCGGCGGGCAGGAAGGTGATCGGCCTGATCGGACTGGAGCGGCGCAAGGGGATGTTGAACCTGCTGCGGGTGGCGGAGAGGGCGCGGGAACTACGGCTTCCGTGGTACTTCGTGTGCGCGGGCCGCTACGAGCGCCCGGAATACAGCGTGGATGAGCAGGCATTGATCGAGGCGACGGCGAGGCGGATCCAGTCGGGAGAGATCGACAACCTGCACTTCGATCCGAAGGCGGGGCGGATTCCCGAAGAGGCGGATTTCAATTCGATCTTCTCAACCTTTGATGTCGCATGGGCAGCGTACGAGGGCTTCGAAGGAAGCAGCGGGGCCCTCGGGAAGGCAGCGTCTTTCGACATCCCGTGCATCGCCACGGCTGGCGAGTGCATCGGTTACCGGGTGGAAGGTTACCGGACGGGACTAACGATTCCCGAAGGGGATTCGGCGCGGGCGCTGGAGGCGATCGAACGGATTCTAGGAGGCAAGGACTGGAAGGGAGAGCCGTTGATTTCCGATCACAAGCGGTTCCGGGAGGATCACGGCCTGGCGCGCTTGGACGGCCTGCTGGCTGAGCTGCTGAACCGGGCGTAGCGCGGAAATGGTAAGGCGGTATTGACAGACCCCACGAATAGTGTTCATTTGAACTTGTGAGCATTTACGACATTCGCCCTTTTGAGAACGGCCCTGGAGTGGGGCTGACGGATTCACTCGGTCGCCATGCGGATCTGTGGTTCCGCAATGCGGGGGCGGCGATGGAGTATGCCGCGTTTTCGGCGCGGCGGGACGGAGGGGTAATCCGGGTCTTCAATGTTTCCGGCACGCTGCAACTGGAGCGGGAGGTCGGGAAGGATGCGCCCATTCTGGGGCAATCGCTGCTTGAGCTGCACGGGACGCGGGTGGCGTAGCCGGCTAGCCGCCGAGGTAGCTCATCTCGGCCTTGGGTCGGGCGGCCAGGCCGCGCTCCTCGGAGTAGCGGTCCTCCCGGACGGTCCACATGCCGGTGATCGCGGCGCGGAGCGTCCCGTCCCCTACCCCGCCGCGCAGGAGGCCGCGGATGTCGTGGCCATGGGCGGCGAAGAGGCAGGTGAAGAGCTTGCCATCGGCAGAGAGGCGGAGACGCTGGCAGTCGCGGCAGAAAGGCTTCGTGACGGAGGCAATCACGCCGACTTCACAAGTGCGGTCGGCATGGGCCCAGTGGAGGGCGACTTCGCCACGATAGGCGGGATCGCGGGTCACGAGATCGAACTCGGTGGAGAGAATCTCCAGCAGTTCCGTGGCCGGAACCACCTCTTCCAGCTTCCAACCGTTGGTCTCGCCGACATCCATGTATTCGATGTAGCGGAGATCGATCTGCTGCTCCTTCGCCCAGCGGGCCAAGGGGAGAATCTCGGTTTCGTTGACGCCGCGCTGGATGACCGCGTTCACCTTCACCTTGAGGCCGTAGGTTCGCGCGGCATTGATGCCGGCCAGCACGCGGTCGACCTTCGCGCCGACGCCGTTCATGCGGGCGAAGATGGCGGGGTCGAGGGCATCCAGGCTCACCGTCACCCGGTCGAGGCCGGCCAAAGCGAGGGCTTCCGCGTGGTGGGCGAGCAGCACGCCGTTCGTGGTGAGGGCGAGATCCTTCACGCCATCGACTGCGGCGAGCATGGCGATGAGATCCTCGATGCCGTTCCGCAGCAGCGGTTCGCCGCCGGTGAGGCGGACCTTCTCCACCCCCAGGGGCACCAGCAGGCGGGTGAGCCGCAGGATTTCCTCGAAACTCAGGAGTTCCTCGCGCGGGAGGAAGCGGTAGCCGGGGCCGAAGACCTCCACGGGCATGCAGTAGCGGCAGCGGAAATTGCAACGGTCCGTCAGCGAGATCCGCAGATCCCGCATTCCCCGTCCGAACTTGTCCACCGGTCCCGTCACGAGGGGATCATGGACCCGAACCACGCTGCGGAAAAATGAAATCCTCTCAAGGGCAGGATGACTCGGATGGGGACGATGCGCCGAGCAGGCTCATCGTCAGCGGTCCGCCCGCGACCATCAGCTCTGCAAGGGCAGCCGCAAGATGGCGATCCCGCACGACGATCTCGCCCTCCCCTTCCAAGGCCGAGTGCACCGCGGCTTTCCGCAGCAGTTCGCGGATGAAGGCCGCGCTCACGCCCTCGATCCGGCGCACGAGGTCGTCGAGGTGTTCGACTTCGAGCACCAGGCCCTTCCCGTAAAGGGTGATCAGGCGACGCCGGCAGTCTTCATCGGGAGGAGGAATCTCGATCGCCTGATCGATGCGGCCGGGACGCGAGGCAAGCGCGGGTTCGAGAACGTCGGGACGGTTGGTGGTGAGGATGAAGAGCAGGTCGGCATCGTCGGCCAAGCCGTCCATCTGGTTGAGCAGCTCGAAGAGCACGGCATTCGCCCCGACCACCTGGTCCTCGCGGCGCGTGCCGATGAGATCGACATCCTCCAAAATCAAGGTCGCAGGATCGAGGATGCGGGCCATCGCAACCGCCTTCTCGATCATGCCCATGTCCGCTCCCGTGAGCAGGAAGACCGTGCGCTCCGGCATGCGGGAGGCGAGGTACATGGCTGAATAGGTTTTGCCGGTACCGGGCGGGCCGTGGAGAAGGATGCCGCGCTTCAGGTGGCGGCCTGCCGCCTTCAGGCGCGCGGCTTGCCGGCTGAAGTCCACGGTATGGCGCTCGATGTGCTGCAGCACTTCCTCCGGGAGGATCACCTCCTCCCGGGCCAAGGCGGGGAGGTGATGGAACTTCAGTGCAAAGCCGCGATGGCAGTCGCCTTGGAGAGAGATCACGCCACCCCGGAAGGCTTTCCCTTGCAAGGTCTCTTGCTCAATGCGTCGAAGAAGATCTTCGGCGATTTCCCGTTCACCCGCCATCACCTCGATCCTCGGACCGGGCGACGCGGTGAAGCGTTCCTGATCCTGCATGATGGCGACCGGGACGTCGCGGTAGCGGAAGAGAAATAGGCCGCGCTTGACGCAGGCCAGGCGGCGATTGCCGGGAAGGGTTTCGTCGACATGCTGGACCGGACCGAGATCCAGATACTTGGCGCTGGCATGACGGGCGATCTTCGCGAGCGAGACCGGCTCGTATTCATTGGGCGGGATCACACCGAGCAATTCCACCCGGTCCCCCGCGATCTCCATGATCGCCTGGTGCAAGTTGGGCCGGTCGTATTTGGCAAAGGTGCGCTCGACCAAGGGCAGCGAGCCGGGATCGGCGCCGAAATGATCGGACAGCTTCCGCAGCAGAACGGGCACCGCATTGTCCTTCTTCTTACCCATGGGTCACTTCACGGGTGAGAAATCCACCGGTTTGAGGAAGACGGACTTCACGCCATCGGGCAGGACGGTGAGGGAGCCGCCGGCGGCATCCTCCGAAGCCTTCTTCGCCGCCACCCACACGGGATCGGCGCGGAAGGCGGTCCACGAGGCGCTGGCGGTGGCAGCATCCTTGTGGGCGAGGAAGTAAATCAGGGTATTCTCGGCACCGGTTTGGCCGGGAACCATGCGGTAGTAGCCGAGATTCGTGATCCCGTGTTTCCGGAAGAGATTCTGGGTATGGTCCTGAAAACGTTTGTGAAGGTTTTCGAGATTGCCCGGCGTGGTGGTGTAGGTGCGCATCTCGAAGAGACGCTCGGACTGATCCGCTGGCGATACCGGGAAGCCCAAGGAGAAAGAGGTGGGAATCAGGAAGGTGGAATCAATCTGTCCGACGAGCTTTCCGTTCACTTCGGAAGCGGCGGCGGCTCTTTTCCATTCCTCGTCTTCAAGGAAGGCCTTCCACGAGGCATCGCGGGCAGGCTGGTTGGGATAGGCGAGGAGATAAATCAGGAGGTTGTCCTTGTTATCGACGGGCACCCAGTAGCCGACATTCGTCATGCCGTGCTTCTCGAAGAGCTTGCAGGTGTGGTCACGGAAGCGGGTGACGAGGGCGTCGAGCTTGCCGGGCTCCGCGTGGTAGGTGCGGAGTTCGTAGAAACGCTGCTTCTCCTGGGCTATCGCGGAGAGGGACATGCCAAGGGCAATGAGGCATAGAGCAAGGGCTTTGAACATGGGCCTAGCTTTCACAGGGAGCGGGCGGTGGCAAACGGGAAAGGCTACAAGCCGAATGCCACAGCGATCCGCCCTAAGCCGCACGCTCGGGGAGCGGTCCCTGCCATTTCCCGGCAGCCTGCTAGCCACCCGGCGGGGTGCGGCCTTCGCCGAAGTATTTCTCGCTGCGGTAGCGGAGCCAGACCCGGAGTTCCTGAGGGATTTTCTCGCGCTCCTCTTTGGTGAGGGTTTCGTAGAGGGCGATGGCCTTTTCGCGCTCGCCGCGGCAGGCGGCATTCCGGTGGGCGTCCCAGAGGCTCCGGGCCAAGCGGATGCGGCGGTTGACCTCCTTGATGAGGTCACTGCCGGTGAGGGGCTTGGCGTCGGGTTTCTTTTTCGGGGGCATCGGGGGTGACACATAGCTCATCCGGCCGGAGTTTGAAGATCCCGATTTCGGGCCGCCAGA
>CBFGPU010000299.1:0-4717 GCA_965650715.1 uncultured Haloferula sp.
AACGCGCCTCGACTTCGCTCCAGTTGCCGTCCTCGATGGCCTTCAGGCCGCGGTGCAACTCCGGTGTCTTTAGTACTTCGCGCGCCGTCTCCAGCGCTTCGGTCCAGTCCCCGGTGCGGAAGCAGGCGTAGGACAGGCAGCCCATGCAGACCGTTTCCCCGCCGGTATTCGCCTCGCGGCAGTAGCGGATCGCCACGTCGTGCGAGTGCTTCTCCAGCGCGTAGTGGCCGGCATAGTCGGCAATGTTCGCGCGACGCTTGTAGGCGAAGGCGACCAGTTCCGGGAGATTGTGCTCGATGGCGAGGCGCAATCCTTCCTCGACCCAGCGCGCCGCCTCCCCGGCCTCGCCCGCCATCGCCGCGACCAGGCCCTTCCAGCCGAGAAGTTCCGAGCGCATCGCCGGATCCCCGGAGCGATCGACCGCTCGCTCCACCTTCGCAAGGGCCTCCCTGGCCGCGGCGATGCGGACGCGGTTGGCGAGGTGGTCCACGTGGGCCAGGCCATGGCGGAAGCATTCTTCCGGCCCGAGCTTCTCCGCCGCCAGCGTTGCCGCTTCGCCCAAGAGCAGGCCCGTCTGCACGGGATCGGAGGAAAGCCCCGCGAGCTGGTGCAGGGCTTCCGCCCGCAACCCGTGCCGATCCGTTTCCTTGGCATGGTCGGCGAGTTCCTCCCACGCTTTGCGGGCATGCTCTTCCATGCGGGCGTTTGCCGCGCAGCGGGCCATCTCGCGCAGCACGCGCACGCGGTCATCGGCCGCTTCGTCCCATGGCCAGATCGCCAGCGCGCGGTCGAGGCAGCGCAATGCCTTCTTGAAGTTTCCTGCATGGCAGGCGGCCTCGCCCGCGCGGACCCATTGCGCCCGCGCCAGGTCGAAACGATGCGCCGCCTCGAAATGCGCCGCGACCTCGTCTCCCGGCAGGCGCTGCTGCTTCGCCGCTTCCCCCAGCGCGAGGTGATGATCCCGCGCGCGCGACCATGGGATGCCCCGCGCGATCTTCTTCGGCAGATTCCCTTCGGCGAACCTGGCCGATGCGGCTTGGCTTCCGTTCACCAGCGTGCCGTCGTCGAACAAGGCGGCGATCGCGGGCTCCGGGATCCCCGAAGCCTTCAGCAGGGCCAGGGGAAACTCCCGGCCGAGCAAGGCCGCGCGCTCGATGGCAAGCGAGGGGTCCGCCTTGGATACGCGCTTCATGGCGTCTCAGGAGAGCTTTCCCGGCTCCGGCAAGTCAATGCGCTCTTTCGCAATCGCGCCCGGCCGGGCGATCGCGGAATCAAAGCGCTGGAACGGATGCCGGAAGCAGCTAGATCCTCCTCGCGGTGAATCGTTGTCTCCCGGGGAGGTATCTTCCGTTGCTCTTGTGGTTCGTGCTCGCCATCTGCGGCCGACCCGCGGCCGCCCACGTGGTGAACCAGCTCTACGGCGAACTGCAGGGCGGGGAGGGGACTTGGAAGATGGAGATCCTTTTCGATGCGGGCTATGCCGATCCCGCCTCCCGCAATGATGCCGCCGCGCCGCAACCGACCCGTGATTGGCTGGTGAAGCTTCCCGCCGCGGAGCACGAGCGCCTGTGCCGGGAGGCGGAGACCTTCCTGCGGGATTCGCTGTCCTTCCGTTCCGTGGGCCAGCCTTTGGAGTGGAAGGTGTCGTTTCCCGATTTCAAGGCGAGCCCGCCTGACCTCCCCTCGCTCCTGAACGACGGCGCCTACTTCCATGTCCTCATCGAGCCGGTGACGCCTCGTCCGGGAGAGGTCACGGTGGGCATGGCCTCCGGCGATCATCCGGACCTGGTGGTGAAATTGCCGGTCGGCGGTGACGGCGGAAACTACCTCACCGTCGCACCGGGCGCGGAGACGCAGCTTGTGAGCGGATCGAGTACCCCGCCGGTGGAAAGCCGGCATCCCGTTTCGGTGGCATTCACCCAAGGCGTGCTCCATGTCGTGCCGCATGGTCTGGATCACATCCTGTTCGTGCTGGGGATCTTTTTCCTTCAGCGCCGCTGGCGACCTTTGTTCGCGCAATCGCTGGCGTTCACCGCGGCCCATACCCTCACGCTGGGCCTGGCCGCGGCCTCCGTGGTGAAGGTGCCGGGTTCGATCGTGGAACCGTTGATCGCGCTCAGCATCACCGCGCTGGCGGTGGAGAACCTGTTCATCTCGGAGGCACGGCCGTGGCGTCTGGTGATTGTCTTCGCCTTCGGCTTGATCCACGGGCTCGGCTTCGCGGGGGTGCTCTCGACTTGGATCCGCCCGGGCGAAGGGTTCCTGCCCACGCTGGTCTCGGCGAATGTCGGCGTGGAGGTGGGCCAGATCGCGGTGCTGGCCGTGGCTTGGATTTTGACGATGGGATGGAGCGGAGGCCGGGCGTGGCCACACTTCAGGCGATGGAGCTGCGTGGCCCTCGCCTTGGCCGGGCTCTTCTGGTTCGTCGAGCGGGTGGGCTGGCTTCCCTGGAGCACCGCG
Organism: uncultured Haloferula sp.; assembly: GCA_965650715.1. Taxonomy (GTDB): domain Bacteria; phylum Verrucomicrobiota; class Verrucomicrobiia; order Verrucomicrobiales; family Akkermansiaceae; genus Haloferula. The sequence goes on from CBFGPU010000299.1 coordinate 2,461, forward strand.
TGAAAAGAGGCAGGGATGGTTCCCCTCTCATGTGCGGTAGCGCTTGTGGGTGCCGTCGCAGAGCGGCGGGGTCTTGGTGTGCTTGCACTGGCACCACCAGATGGTCGTCTGGACCATGGTCTCGAACTTGACCGGCTGGATGCCGGTGCCCTTGTGGCTGCCATCGCAGAAGGGCGGGTGGCTGGAGCGGCCGCAGGCGCACCACCAGTGGACGCCGGCCTCGACTTCCAGGCCGATCGGCTTGTTGTCGCACACGAGCGGTTCTTCACCCATGGCAGGCACCATGGCAAAGGCCGCCGGAAAAAGCCAGAGGCAATCGACCGGCGATCAATCGAGCGTCGCCACCGGAACGACTTCGTCCCGGGCCTTGTCCACGGCCGCCACCGGCTTCTCCTTCGCGGCGGGCTTGGAGGCCTTGGCGGAGAGCGGCACGGAACCGCGGCCGAATTGGGTGTAGGTATCTACCGGGACATCCTGCAAAAACGTGGCGGTCAACCAGACCGCGAGAAGCGCGGCCGAACCCGTGACAAACAATCGGACTTTCATCAGGAGGCAAGGGTGCGGCAGCGGGTGCCGGCGGGAATTGCGGGACGGGCGGTATATGCCGCCGATATCACGCAAAAGTAAAGTATTTTCAATGTCTTGTCCGGCTGGGGGGGCGTCGGGCGCGGGGCGTTCCAGCAGGCGGGGTGCCGCGAGGCAAGCGGAAACCGGTTAGCGCGCCAGAACGACCGGGGCGCTGACATTGCCGAATCGGTCCACGGCACTAACAGCCAGTGCGTCCGGCAGACGCCCGGCGAGCGCGGGGAGCTCGATCGACTTGGCTCCTGCGGAAACCACCTTGGCCATCCGCCATTGGTTGCCGAAGCGGGCTTGGACGGCAAAACGCGCGGTGGCGCGGTCGCCGCTTTGCAATTCGAGATGCACCTCGCCTCCGTTTGCCGCGGCGCTGGCACGCGGCATGCCGGGGGCCTTCGTGCTGAGCCATGGCATGGGCGGGACGAGGGCGGCTTGTGAATAAGCATCCTTCGCAAGCAGGTTCGAGATGCCGCCGCGGTTCTGGGTGAGGCCCTTCACGCTCCAGTGGATGTGGCCGGCCCAGTTCTTGCCGATGCTGCGGGAGAGGCCGACCTGCTTGGTGATCTCGGAGGCGGGGCGGCCCGGGTCCTCGGAGCTGCCGATGCGGGTGGTGGCGATGCCGGGCCAGACCGGGCGGCTGCCCTGCTGCCGCCACCAAGTGAGAAGGGCGGAGAAGCTCTGTTTGCGCGGCTGGTCGCGCCAGTAAAGCTGCGGCGCGAGGTAATCGACCCAGCCTTGGGCGAGCCACTTGCGGGCATCGCAGCCGATCTGCTCGTAGGCATCGATGCCGGCCTCGATTCCGGCGGGCACACCCGGCCGCCAGATGCCGAAGGGCGAGATGCCGACCCGGACCCATGGCTTGGTGCGCTTCACGTCGGAGTAGAGCTTTTGGACGAAGTCATCGACGATCTTGCGGCGGATGGCGGGGCTGCGGCCGTCGGGAAAGGCGCGGCCGCCGTCGGGGTAGGGGTAGAAGTAGTCGTCGAGGTGGACGCCATCGATGTCGTAGCGCTGGACCACATCGAGGATCGCACCGAAGGCGCGGGCGCGGGTCTCGGTCTGGGCAGGGTCGCACCAGACGAGATTGCCGTAGCGCTTGGTGATGTGCGGGGAGGCCTGGCAGACGTGGCTGGAGCAGGTGCCGTGACCGGCATTCGAGAGGGCGCGGAAGGGATTGAACCAGGCGTGGACCTCGATGCCGCGGGCGTGGGCCTGGCGGATGCAGTAGTCGAGGGGATCGTAGCCGGGGGACTTGCCCATGGTGCCGGTGAGCCAGGGGCTCCAGGGTTCCTTCGAGGACTGGTAAACGGCATCGCAATGCGGACGCACCTGGAGGATCAGGGCGTTCATGTTCAGCGAGGCCATGCGGTCGAGGATCGCGCGCATCTCCGCCTGCTGGCTGGCGGAGGAGAGGCCCTTCTTGCTGGGCCAGTCGATATTGTGGACGACGGCGGCCCATGCGGCGCGGAACTCGCGGGCGGGCGTGGGCGGTTTTTCGCCCGAGGGGCGGTAGGCTTGGGCTGCGCAAAGGGAGGATAGCAGACAGGCGAGAGCGGCGATCCGGGCGAGCATGGTGTTTAGATGCCTTGAATATCGGGAGCGTGCAAGCGGAGAGGACTAACGGTTCCGGGTGGCCGATCCGCCCGTCCGTCCGCGAACCCTAGGGGAAACGGACGGA
>CBFGPU010000300.1:0-4700 GCA_965650715.1 uncultured Haloferula sp.
CCTCAAGGTCTCCGAGCCCAAGGTGAAGCCGATCTCCATTTAGTCATTCGTGCTTCGCAATTCGTAATTTCCCACACAATGGCTGTCGTCAAAGTCACCCGCCCGAAGCTCGCCGCCGGGGAGAAGATGTACCTCGGTGCGATCTTCAAGGGCTTCGTCATCACGATGAAGCACGCCATCGACTCGCTGCGGGGCAAGACCCGCGGTGCGAAGGCGATGGAGTCCTCCGGTCTCGGCGTGACGATGCAGTATCCCGAGCAAAAGTGGGACGAGCATCTGCCCGAGCACTACCGCGGTGCCCCCGCCCTCGTAACCGACGAACAAGGCCGCGAGCGCTGCGTTTCCTGCCAGCTCTGCGAATTCATCTGCCCGCCGAAGGCGATCCGGATCACACCGAGCGAGATTCCATCCGAGGATCCCTGGGCGAAGGTCGAGAAGCGCCCGCTGGAATTCGATATCGACATGATCCGCTGCATCTACTGCGGCATGTGCGAGGAGGTCTGCCCGGAACAGGCGATCTTCCTGCGCAAGGACTACGCCATCACCGGCCTGAAGCGGGCCGACATGGTGCACGACAAGAAGAAGCTCTACGAGATCGGCGGCGTGCGCGTGGGCCTCGTCAACAAGTGGAATGAACTGAAGTAAGCTGCCTAAGCCCATCAAGGGACACCTCGCCGCCATGAAATCGATCTCATCTGCCATCGTGACTGCCGCCGGCGTGTACGGGCTCGTGAACGTGAGGGTTCTCACGTCCGTGCCGAGCTTCATCCTTTTGGTCGCATCGCTGGTGATCGTCGCCTTGGGCCTCATCGGCTGGTGGGCCGCCCTGAAATACGACCGCTGATCCTAACCATCTCCATGCCTCTTCCCCTTTTCTGGTTCTTTGCCTTGGTCATGCTCCTGGGTGGCACGGCAGTCGTCGGCCTCCGCAATCCGGTGGCCTCGGCGCTCTCGATGGTCGCGTCCTTTGTCGGCCTCGCCGGACTCTTCATCGGTTTGAACGCCTTCTTCGTCGGGATCATCCAGATCCTCGTCTATGCGGGCGCGATCATGGTGCTGTTCATCTTCATCATCATGCTTCTCGACCTGAAGGTGGAGGAGAAGCGCACGCCGAAGCTCGCCCCTCTGCTCGGCGGACTGGGTATCGTGCTCGGCTTCACCATCCAGCTCATCGGCATCCTCTCGAAGACTCCTGAGAAGGAGTGGAAGGCCCTCGATCTGAAGGCCGCCGCTGCCGCTCACGCCCGAACGAGCCCGGGCATCGCCGACAAGCTCAACCACGATCACCTCCCCGACGTGAACCTCATCGGCGACGTGCTCTTCAACGGCTACAACCTGCCGCTCCAGATCATCGGTGTCCTCCTCCTTGTGGCCACCATCGGCGTGGTCGTTCTCTCGAAGCGTCAAGAGGCGTGAGTAGCGAGTAGCTGGTAGCAGTAGCGAGGGAAACAGCCGAACCGCCCTGAACACCAATCCCAACATGAGCAAGATCGAACGATTCGAAGATCTCTTGGCCTGGCAAAAGGCTCATGAGTTCGTGCTCGGTGTTTACAAGGCGACTCGCTCCTTCCCCAAGGAGGAGATGTTCGGTCTGACCTCGCAAGTTCGACGGGCTGCGGTTTCCGGGCCTTCAAATATTGTCGAGGGCTTCGCCCGCTGGTCCAATGCGGACAAAGCCCGGCACTACAATATAGGTGAGGCTTCGCTGGATGAAGCCCGCCACCAACTCCTTCTCGCGCACGATCTCGGCTATGCCGACACCACCAACCTTCAAGAACAAGCCCTCGAAACCAAACGAATCCTTGCAGGCCTAGCCAATTCCGTCCGAAACCGCCCGCAATAGTTTTTCGGCTGTTTCCCTCGCTACCTGCTACTTGCTACTCGCTACTTCCCCATGGCCGGACTTCACTCCTACTTGCTCGTCTCCGGGCTCCTCTTCGCGATCGGGCTTTCGGGCGTGATCCTGCGCCGGAACATCATCGTGGTCTTCATGTGCCTCGAGCTGATGCTCAGCGCCGCGAACCTGACCTTGGTGGCCTTCTCGCGCTTCAACGGCACCAATGGCCTCCCGGACTACAACGGCCAGATGCTCGTCTTCTTCGTGATCACCGTCGCCGCCGCGGAGGTGGCCGTGGGTCTCGCCATCATCGTCGCACTCTACCGGGCACGACAAACGATCAACACCGAGGACCTCACCAGCATGAGGGGGTAAGCCTCCCTTGGAACTTGGCACTTTTTACTTCGCACTTCGATGGCTTGGCTCCTCCTGTTCCTACCCCTGATCGCCGCGGCGGCGAACCACCTCTATTTGAAGCGGAATGCCTTCATCGCTTCGATGGTCTCCGTCGTCTCGGTCGCCATCACCTTCGGCATCGCGATGATGCTTGTGGGCAAGGAGGCCGCGACGGTCTCCTTCCCGTGGGCGACCATCGGCGACTTCTCGCTCGAGATCGGCATCAAGCTCGACAAGCTTTCCACCGGCATGATGGTGGTCGTGACCGGCGTCGGCCTGCTGGTCCACATCTTCTCGCTCGCCTACATGGCGGACGATAGCGCGAAGGCCCGCTACTTCACCGGTCTCTCTCTCTTCATGTTCTCGATGACCGGCATCGTGCTGGCCTCGAATTTCATCATGACCTTCATGTTCTGGGAACTGGTCGGCCTCAGCTCCTACCTGCTGATCGGCCACTGGTACCAGAAAGATTCAGCCGCCGACGCCGCGAAGAAGGCATTCATCACCAACCGCATCGGCGACTTCGGCTTCATGATCGGCATCCTGATGCTCTGGGGCATCACCGGCACGCTGACCTTCGATGAGATGGAGATTCCTGCGGGCATCTCCACCGGCGTGCTCGGGGCCGCCCTGCTCTGCGTCTTCTGCGGTGCCGTCGGCAAGTCCGCCCAGATGCCGCTCCACGTCTGGCTGCCGGACGCCATGGAAGGCCCGACTCCCGTGTCCGCCCTGATCCACGCCGCGACGATGGTGGCGGCTGGCGTTTACATGCTCTTCCGCGTGCAGATTTCCGTGGGAGTCGAAGCGTTTGACAACTTCGCGGGCGACACCATCGCGATCGTCGGCGGCGTGACCGCCCTCTGTGCCGCGCTGATGGCCACGCAGCAGAACGACATCAAGCGCATCCTCGCCTACTCGACCCTTTCCCAACTCGGCTACATGGTCATGGCCGTCGGACTCCTCCACGGCGAGGCCGGGATGTTCCACCTCTTCACCCACGCTTGGTTCAAGGCCCTGCTCTTCCTCGGCTCCGGCGCGGTCATCTACGCCTGCCACCACGAGCAAGACATCTGGAAGATGGGCGGCCTGCTCAAGAAGATGCCGATCACCGGCTTCACCTTCCTGGTTGGCTTCCTTGCCCTGATCGCCGTTCCGGGCACCGCCGGTTTCTTCTCCAAGGAGCAGATCCTCGAGGCCGCCCATCATCACGAGCGCCTTTCGTGGCTCTTCTGGGTGGCCGCCGTGGTCGCGCTGCTCACGCCCTTCTACATGACGCGTCTCTTCGTCGTCGCCTTCCTCGGCAAGACGCGCACGGAGGACTCGGGCCACGCCCACGAGGTCGGGCCGCTGATGTTCGTGCCCCTCGCGGTGCTCGCTCTCCTCGGTCTGGTCGCCGGCTATCCGTTCATCGCGGAGAAGTTCTCCCCCGCCTACGAGAAGCCCGAGCATCTCTTCCACTTCGCCGGGCTGGTGCCCATGACCTCGATCGCCGCCGTGCTGATCGGTGTCGGCGCCGGCTTCGCCCTCTACGCCGGAAAGGACAGGGATCCGGTCTCGATCCCCTTCTTCCGCGACCGCTTCAAGATCGACGATTTCTACGACAACGTCATCGTCCGCTACTTCCAGAATGCCTTCGCGGCCGTCGTCCACTTCTTCGACGAGTTCCTGATCAACGGCCTGATCGTCGGCGGCGCGAGCCGCATCGCGGAAGGATTCGGCGGTCTCTTCCGCCGCGTGCAATCCGGCAACCTGCAGGGCTACGCGTTCGTCTTCGGCATCGGCGTGATCCTCGTCATCTACTTCACCGCGTTCTGATCCGCGGCTTCCCTGCCTTTCCCTGAAAACTGAACACTGAAAACTAGCAAACCAAGATGCTACTCCTGCTAGTCCTCATCCCCATCGCCGCCTTCCTCGCGATCCTTGCCGGGGCACCCGCCCGCAAGACCGCCGTGGCGGCCGGTGCCGCCAATCTCGTGCTCGGTGTCTGGGCCGCCTTCACCTTCGCGCAGCCGATGTGGTCGATGTCGGTGCCCGTGCTCGCCAAGCCGGCGCTGAATCTCGCGTTCGGCCTCGATGGCATGAGCGCCATCATGGTGCTGCTCTCGGTGATCGTAACCCAAGCCGCCTTGCTCACCGGAAGGGCCCCCGAAGGCCGTGAGAATCTCTACTACGGCTCCTCGCTCCTGATCTCCGCGGGTGCCATCGGCGCCTTTGCGGCGACCGACCTGTTCTTCTTCTACGCCTTCCACGAGCTCGCGCTGATCCCGACCTTCCTGATGATCGGCATCCTCGGCCGCGGGGACCGCAGGGACGCCGCGTGGAAAATCACCATCTACCTCGGCCTCGGCTCGATCATCCTGCTCGCCGGTCTCGTCTGGCTGGCCTCGCTCGCGGGCACCTTCGACATCCCGACGATGGTGAAGGCCGCCAAGGACGGCTCGCTCGCCATCGACGCCTCCGCGCAGAA
>CBFGPU010000301.1:0-4673 GCA_965650715.1 uncultured Haloferula sp.
CGAGGACTCGGTCGTTTTGTCGCTGGAGATCCCCATAGACCCTCACAGTAAACCAGCCGAAAACAATGGCAACCCCCACGCCAAGGCCAAAACGTCCTAGCATCCACGCGATAATCCCCGGCCAGTTGCCCGATATTTCTACTTCTTGGGGCGTGTCGTTGTTCGCGATCTCAACAAGTTTGTCTTTTCTCATATGGTTGACGGTTTCATCGTCTCAGGCCGCGGTAAGATGATCCGCGGTCAACGAAATCATGCCGAGTGCAGGCCTCTCTAATCCCGCCCAGTCGGGAGCCCACCCTCCTACAGAAGGACTACGCAGCTAGCCGGCAGCCTTGCCGTCGCACTCTAACAACCACGCTCTCTCCAACAGGCGCAATCAGAAGACTGGACCAAACCAACGTTCGGTCAGAGGCCAAAGCACGGGGTCCCAACTTCATCACAAAAGGACCGTCGGCCGAAAATATCTTACATTCCACGTTCGAGATACTATTGACGACGAATTGAAGCTCGACGGAAGGGTTTGCATAGCCTTGGAGGCAATTGATCCCCGCTTCGCCCGAAACCACCTTCAACTCGCAGATACCATCGACAACCTGGCTCGCAGGAGGGCCATTCGTATTAGCCCCGAAATTGGCGACACTAAAATAGCTCGTCGAGGTTCCCTTCACCAACGTTAACTCCCACCAATTCCCTGCGGGATCGGGAATGATCGACTTCGCACCGATACTTCCCCCCGATGGTGGATAGACATTCCATCCGGTCGGATCCGTTCCGACCCCCTCCATCCTCCAGTTCGGGGAGATCCAGTTCTGGTTCTTCCAGATATCGGCAAACCGGAAGTGCTTCCTCAGGAAGCCCGCCTTGTAGCGCCCCAGGACCGACCCGGCGAGGGCGTTCGGGTGGATGTTGTCCGGAGTGTAGGTGGCGCTGCCGATTCCCGTGTCCGGCGCGGTCTCGATGACATGCGCCCAGCGGCAGAGCGGCACGTTGCGAGCGCGGCAGAAGTCCCGCAGGGCGATATTGTACTCGGCCACCTTCGCCTGCCGGCTCTCCTGGCCGCTGCCGCTCATCGGCAGCACCTCGAACATCAACGGCCGGATGCCCGCCGCGCGCAGCGTGTCGAAGGCGACGGCGCAGTGGGACAAGAAAGTGGCCACGGGCCGCAGTTGTGCCGCATCGTTCGTGCCGTACAGGATCGCGCAGGCATCCGGCGCGGCGGCGATGATCGCGGCAAGCCAGAGGACGTTCAGCTCGTCGCTGCGCTTGCCGCTGGTGGCGAAGGTCAGCTTGGTGCCGCTGCTGACCGGATCCCAGCCGCCGCCGTTGAAGCAGCGCGCCCAGCCCCAGGCACCGTTGGCGTTCATGACGTAGTTGCTCGCGGTGCTGGCACCGAGTTCGGTGATGCTATCGCCGAGCAAGGCGAGGCGGGCGAGCAGCGGCTTGTCCACGGTCCGGGCCAGACCCGCACCGCAGCCCGGCGAGCAACCGGAGAGGGGGAGCACGGTGTTCATCGGGCGATGCGGGTGATGCCGTACTCGACCACGTTGCCGGCATTCGCCGCCGTGCCGCTCGAGATGTAGATGTTGAGCTTTTCCGTGGCCGCGGTGAATTCCAGCCGGCCGCCGTTCGATACCGCGAAGTCGAAGACCACCGGCGAGCTGCCCGCCACCTCGCTGTAGAAGGGAATGGGCATCGAAAGCGGCGAGAGTTCGTCGAGGTGGAGCAACCCCGCATTGACGACGTCGCCGTAGAACCAGAAGAGATAGCGCGCGCCGGGATTCAGCGGTTCCACGATGGGGACGTTCATCCCGCCCGAGGCATTGAGTGTGATTTGAGCCATGTCTCCAGCATGACACCGCGGGGCCGCCCCGTGCAATCCGGCTTCACCTTGCCGACATCAAATCGGAAATTTCCCCTTTTGTCACACGCCGCCCGGATGCTTCCTGAAAGGAAAGTGAAGCATCATCGAAGACCGACCTTCATTTACAAATCTTCCATAATTCCTTGTTGTCTTTCATCCATGTTTTCCACAGCATGGAGATAAGCCGGGATGACCCGCCGGAGCTTCCGGAGGATACCCCTTCCCGCAGGATCCCATGAGCAAATTCGGACACTATGTCGGTGAGGTGGAGGTGAGGTGGCTGCGCCACGATGGCGACGACCGGAACATGCAGTTGCTGGCGGATTTCGCCTACGTGGACCAGCACGGGAGGCGCTGGGACGCGAGGAAGGGCAGCGTGGTGAACGGCGCCTCCATTCCCGGGGTGCTGTGGAGTTCGGTCGGCTCCCCGTACACCGGGGACTACCGCCGCGCCACCGTGCTGCACGATGTGGCCTGCGACGAGAAGAAGGCCGGACACGAGGACGTCCACCGCATGTTCTACAACGCGATGCGCGCCGATGGCGTCGGCTGGACGCGCGGCAACATGATGTATCAAGCCGTGAAGCAATTCGGCCCGAAATGGAACCTCAACGGCGGTGCCGCGCTATCGCAGCCCCGCCGCCGCGCGAGCGAGGAAGAAATGCTGCGCTATCTCGCGGCGGTGGAGCAGGCCGCGCGCGAGCTCGGGGAATCCGCCACGCTGGACGAGGTCGAGCGCCGCGCCGAACGGCTGGCCGCTCCCACCTCCGGCATCCCCGTGGCCGCGGTGCCATCCGCTCCGGGTGGCGTCCGGGCCTCGCGCGTGGGCGTGCGCCGTTCCGCCGCAGCCGATGTGCCCGCCCCGACACCCGCCGCCGGAAGCACGATGCTCGAGCTCGGCCCCCGCGAGACGAAGCGCCAGCTCGCCGGCACCTCCTCGCTGGCGGAGTTCCGCAAGGCCTCTCCCCTGAAGCATGCCATTCTCGAAAGCTCCGCCGCTTTCGCCGCGGACGCGGATGCCGCACCCGCCGCCGGGGATCTGGATCTCCAGGCGCGCCTCCGGCTGGTCGAGCAGGCGCTCGTGCTCATCGAGCAGAACTATGTCCACCTGCCGATGAAGGAAGCCATGCACGCGGTCGATCCCGTGCAAAAGCTGCGCCTGCTGCGCGCCCGCCTGCGGAATGCCGCGCCGGACGCGCTCGATGACATCGCGCTCTTCCACCGCGAGCTCTCCACCATCTTCCTCTCCACGCGCGACCTCCACACGAATTACTTCCTGCCCGATCCCTTCGCGGGCCGCGTGGTCTTCCTGCCCTTCCTCGTGGAGGCCTTCTTCGATGACGACGAGAGCGGCGGCCGCCGCCGCTACATGGTCACGCGCCTCTTCCAGGGCTTCCAGGAACCGGGCTTCGTGCCGGGCGTGGAGATCCTGCGCTGGAATGGCATCCCGATCGCGCGCGCGGTGGAGATCAATGGCGACCGCTTCGCCGGCAGCAACCCCGAGGCACGCCGCGCCCGCGGGATCGAGACCCTCACCGTGCGCTCGCTCGTCCAGGAATTGCCGCCGGAGGAAGACTTCGTGATCGTGGAGTATCGCACGCTTGCCGGTGCCATCGCGGAGTTGCGCGTCGATTGGTTCACCTTCGAGCCCGGCGTGAACGGTGCCGCCGCCGCCGGCACGAAGCTGCCGCCGGAGCTCGCCGTCGCCCAGGCAATCGATCTGGAGCAAACCATCGTCCGCCAGGCGAAGAAGCTGCTCTTCGCCCCGCACGCCGTCGCACAGAGCGCGAAGATGGCCAAGCGCACCGCTCCGCTCAAGGGCCAGGAGCTTGTCAGCCTGACGCCGGACGTGCTGGAGGCCCGGCCGGTCACCACCACCGCGGGCGAGTACGGCTACATCCGTATCCGCACCTTCTCCGTCGATGATGCGGACGCCTTCGTCGCGGAGTTCGTGCGCCTCGCCGGTCTCTTGCCGCAGCGGGGCCTCATCATCGATGTGCGCGGGAATGGCGGCGGGCTCATCCTCGCGGGCGAGCAGCTCCTGCAAGTGCTCACACCGCGCCGCATCGAGCCCTCGCTCTTCCAGATCCGGAACACGCCGCTGAATCTCGAGCTCGTCGAGCGCAACGGCTTCCTCGCCGCGTGGCGCGACTCGATGCGCCAGGCGATCGCCACCGGTGCCAACTACTCCGCGGGCTTCCCCATCACCCCGGTGGCGAAGGCGAATGAACTCGGCCAGCGCTACCACGGTCCCGTCATCCTCGTCACGGACGGCCTCTGCTACAGCACCACCGACATCTTCGCCGCCGGCTTCCAGGATCACGGCATCGGCCCGATCCTCGGCGCGGATGGAAACACCGGCGCGGGCGGCGCGAATGTCTGGGACCACAACCTGCTGAGCGATCTCCTCGCCGATGGCAATTCGCCCTACCTTCCCCTGCCCTCGAATGCCGGCATGCGCGTCTCCATCCGCCGCACCATCCGCACCGGCCGCAGCAATGGCAACGTGCTGGAAGACCTCGGCGTCGTGCCCGACCACCCCTACCGCATGACGCGCCGCGACCAGCTCGAATCGAATCCCGACCTCATCGAAGCCGCCGCCGCCATCCTCGCCGGACTGCCCGTGCGGGTCCTGCGCGTGCAGGGCATCACCGCCGTGGACGGCGAACTGGACGTGGCGCTCGAGACCCGCGGGCTCGACCGCGTGGACATCCACGAAGGCAACCGCCCGCTCGGCTCCGTGAATGTCGTGGACGGCACCAACCAGTTCTTCATCGCGAAAATCGACGGCGCACCGCTGCGCTTCGAAGGC
>CBFGPU010000302.1:0-4654 GCA_965650715.1 uncultured Haloferula sp.
GATCAGCTATGCTGGAGCTACTTGGGATGTCTGCGAAGGGAGCGCGGGGAGCTTGAGCTGGCTGAGAAAGCTTTTCGACGGGAGAGATCGATCTTGGCAAAGAAAGGAAATGAAGGGCTGATGGCGAGTCAAAGCGATTTCAATCTCGCCGTCGTGCTTGAGACCGCGGGCAAGCATGAAGTCGCCCGCGCGATCTTCAGCGAACTAGCCCGAGAAGCAGGCTATTGGCATGACGAAGACGACCATGCCTTGGTGTGGCTCCATCACTACGCGGAGACGCTGAAACAGCAGGGGTTGGATACCGAGGCGGAGCGCCTCTTGGCCCGTGTCGAAAGCGGGCTCAAAATGCAGGTGGATAGGAGTCAGAGGTTCTTCCTCTCTTCAGCCTCCCTCAGTGTGCGTTTCAGCGTGGAGCACGGAGGGGAAAGTGAAGCCGCCGAATACCTACAGATCGTGCTCCAGCATGCCTTCCGCTTTCACAAGGAAAAGGGTCACCCCTTTCCCGAGGAAGCGGAGACGATCGAGACCCTCCGTGGCCTGCTCGGGAATACCGGCAAGTCTCCTGCGGAAATCGACGCGATCTTGAGCCGGATGAGACTCAACGCGGGTCTTGAGTGACAGCTTTCAAACCGCCTTCACCGCCTCGCGCGAGATGCCGCGCATCTCGAAGATCCGGAAGATGGTGTCTTCGATGAGGTTGTTCGGGCAGGAGGCTCCGGCGGTGATGCCGATGACGACGGGCTTGTCGCCGAGGAGCACGGAAGGGTAACTGCTCGCGATCTCGGACTTCTCGTGCAGGTCGAAGTGGACGATCTGTTCGAGGGATTCGAGGCAAGCGGCGTTGCGGATGAAGAAGGTCGGCAGCGACTGTTCGCCGATTTCGACAAGGTGGGTGGTGTTCGAGCTGTTGTAGCCGCCCACGACGAAGAGCAGGTCCATGGGACGGCGCAGCATTTCGAAGAGGGCGTCCTGTCGCTCCTGCGTGGCACCGCAGATCGTGTCGAAGAAGATGAAGTTCTCCGCCGAGCCATCGCGCGCCACCACGGCATCGCGGACGCGGCGTTGGATCTCTTCGGTCTCGCTCTTGAGCATGGTCGTCTGGTTGGCCACGCCGACCTTGGTGAGATGAAGATCGGGATCGAAGCCCTGCGACGCGGCATGGGCGAAGCGCTTGAGGAAGGCTTCCTTGTCGCCGCCCTCGCGGATGTAGCGGCAAACAGCATCGGTTTCATCGAGCGTGAGGACAATTAGGTAGTGGCCCTTGCCGTCGTCGCCCATGGCGCGGGAGGCGGTGGCCTGGGTTTCCTCGTGGCCGGCCTTGCCGTGGATGATCGAAGTGATGCCGTCCTTCGCGTAGCTGCGGACCCGGCGCCAGACCTTCATCACGTCGCCGCAGGTGGTGTCGACCACGTAGCAGCCGCGCTCCTCGATCTTCTCCATGAAGTTCGTCGGCGCGCCGAAGGCCGGGACGATCACCACGTCCTCCGGGCTGAGCTGGTCGTAGTCGTCGGTAAGCGTCTGCCACGGCAGGGACACGATGCCCATGTCCACGAGCTGGCGGTTGACCTCCGGGTTGTGGATGATTTCGCCGATCAGGAAGATGCGCTGGTCCGGGAAGACGCGGCGGGCGGCATAGGCAAGGTCGATGGCGCGCTCCACACCATAGCAGAAGCCGAATTGCTGGGCGAGGCGGACGGTGGTGTTGCCGATGGTGATTTCGCCGCCGTTTTCCCGGATCTTCTCGACGATGGACGAGCGGTAGTGGCGCTCCACCTCGGCATTGACCTGGGTCATCACGTCCGGGCGGCGGACGTTCACGCGGGGGCGCTTCTGCTTGTCGGCGGCGGTTTCGCTCATGCGGGGGCGATATAGCGCCGCAATCCCCGGCGACCAAATCATTTCCCGGGGCGGGTGGCCTGCGCATCTTTGCGCCGGAGCACCGGGAGAGCCAGAAGCGAGAAAAACACGGCGGCGAGCACCTGCATCCAGATCAAATAGACCGGCCACGGGCCCATGTGATCCAGGAGGCTGGGGTTTTCGGGCTTCCGGGCGGCGAAGCCGAAATTCGTGCCGAGCCAGGCATTCACCCCCATGGCGATCAGCAGGTAGACATTTCCCCACAGGAGCGCCTTCAGCGGATCCCGCCACCACGGACGCTCCGCGCGCCAGCCCAGCACGATCGGGAGGTAGAACGCGGTGCCGACGATCGCGAAATGGTGGACGAAAAAGGTGACGAAGGCGGGGTGGGGGAAGCCGATGGTGATCGCCGGAGTGGCGAGGGCCTGAACCGTGGCGGCCAGCCCCCAGAAATACGTGAGAGTGGCCAGCAGCCGGTTGCCCGTCAGCAGCGCGAAGCCCCCGATGAAGGCCGCGATGTCGCACAGGTGGAGGGGCAGGGTGCTGTCCAGGTCGGGCGGGCCTTCGATGGTGGACCAGGCCGCCTGCGAGTAGCCGAAGGCCGAGAAACAGAGCAGGGCGAGAGTGAAGCGGGCGATCCGTTCGCAACGCCCGCCCCGCCGGCCCAGCAGGATCATCACGGCGATTCCCAGCGCCCCGGCCCCCAGCGCCCAGCCGTGCATGGCGGAAAAGGGCGTGAAGACGGGCGGCATGGAGATAGGGAAAGCCGGTTGGACCCGGCCCGGCAAGGAGGGATCGGCGGACTATTTCTTCTCTTCCACCTTCATATCGATGTCGCCCGACTTCTTGTCGCGCTCGACCTCGATGCCACCGGCGGGGGTCTCGATGTCGAGGACCTTCTCCTTGCGCTTGCAGGAGCTGCCGCCGAAGGCAAAGGCGGCGAGAAGGATGGCGGTGACAGCTCCGGAACGGTTTTTCATGGTTAGGGATTTGGCGGTTTAAAGGGGCGGGCCGGGGATCGGTGACCGCCTCTTGGGGGAAAATAGACGGGATTGCGGCGGGTCGCCACCGCTTGCTGCGTTTCTGCAAGTATTTCGCCACGTGGTGGAAACGGCGGCCTTCTTCCTGCCGGTTCGCATTTCCCGCCGTTGACGTGCGCCCCTTTCCCCCCTGAAATGCGCGCCCCCGGCAGGGTCCGGGTGTGTATATGGACTATTCGCAGAAAATCGCCCGTCAGATCGCCGGCATTCCCCGTTCGGGAATCCGCGATTTCTTCGAGCTCGTCCAAGGCCGGGAGGGCGTGATCTCCCTCGGCGTCGGCGAGCCCGACTTTACGACTCCATGGCATATTCGCGAAGCCGCCATCTACGCCCTCGAGAAGGGCCATACGAGCTACACCTCGAATCTGGGGTTGCCCGCCTTGCGCAAGGCGATTGCCCGCTACGTTTCCGATTTCTTCCACGTCGAGTACGAAGCTCTCACCGAAGTGCTGGTTACCGTCGGTGTTTCCGAGGCGATCGACATTGCCTTGCGCGCCTTGGTGAACCCGGGCGACGAGGTGATCTACCACGAGCCCTGCTACGTTTCCTATTCGCCTAGCATCGTGATGGCCTACGGCACCGCGGTGGGCGTGCACACGCGGAAACGGGACGGCTTCTCGCTGAAGCCGGAGGAGCTGGCGAAGGTGATCACCCCGAAGAGCCGGGTGCTGATGCTGAACTTCCCGACCAATCCCACCGGCGCGACCGCGAGCCGCGAGGACTTGGAAGGCATCGCCAAGCTCTGCATCGAGCACGATCTCTTCGTGCTGACGGATGAGATCTACAGCGAGCTGCGCTACGATGCGACCGAAGAGCACGTCTCGATCGCCTCGCTGCCGGGCATGAAGGAACGCACGATCCTGCTGCACGGCTTCTCGAAGGCTTTCGCGATGACCGGCTTCCGCCTGGGCTATGCCTGCGCGCCGCAGCCGATCACGGAGGCGATGATGAAGATCCACCAGTACTCCATGCTGTGCGCGCCGATCATGAGCCAGATGGCGGCGATCGAGGCACTGGAGAACGGGGCTCCCGAGGTGGCGAAGATGCGCGACGCGTATCACCAACGGCGGGATTTCCTAGTGAAGCGGCTTAACCAGATGGGGCTGAGCTGTCACTCGCCGGGCGGGGCCTTCTATGTCTTCCCGGACATTCGGGAAACCGGGCTGTCCTCGAAGGAATTCGCGATGAGGCTTCTCGAAGAGGAAGGCGTCGCCGCGGTGCCGGGAAGCGCCTTCGGTATTTCCGGCGAGGGGTTCCTGCGCTGTTGCTACGCCACCGGCTTCGACGATCTGAAGCTGGCGATGGACAAGATGGAGCGCTTTGTGGGGCGGCTCTGAGCCCGTATCCGGTGATCCCCTGTCCATACCGATGAACACCGGGTCACAGGAAGCCGATCAATATCGCTTGGGCCGGACCGATTCATGGGTCCGCGCCCAAGTAACGCCCTTCGCGGTTTTCATCGCGCTAACCCTGCTGTTGCAGGCCTTCACGACCTACTTCGGATGGAATCATCCTTCCGCGCCGTGGTGGCGGAACTGGCCGGAGCAGTGGCTCTATCCCCTGCAAACGGTCATCGGCCTGATCCTGCTGGTACGCTGGTGGAAGTACTATGAGTTCCGTTGGTCGCTCAAGTGGTCGCTGGCGGGTGCCGTCTTCGGCGCGGTCGGGATCGGTTTCTGGCTCTTACCCACGGTCATGTACGACCGGCTCGGGCTGAGCGGGGAGACGGAGGGCTGGCAGAAGTGGCTGGGCCTTGC
>CBFGPU010000303.1:0-4650 GCA_965650715.1 uncultured Haloferula sp.
CATGGCGCACATGGGCCAGCGCGTGCTGGACCGCCTGGAAGCGGAAGCGACGGGAGAGGTTCCCGCCAGGCGCGACGGCCACGGGCGCTTCATTCCCTGCCTGCACTCGATCGGTGCGCCGCTCGAGCCGGGACAGGCCGATGTCCCCTGGCCCTGCAACGAGGACAAGTACATCGTTCATTTTCCCGAATCCCGCGAGATCTGGTCCTACGGCTCCGGCTACGGCGGGAATGCGCTGCTCGGCAAGAAGTGCCTGGCGCTGCGGATCGCGAGCAATATCGCGCGCGAGCACAACTGGATGGCGGAGCACATGCTGATCCTCGGCCTCGAGTCGCCGAGCGGCGAGAAGACCTATGTCACCGCGGCTTTCCCGTCCGCCTGCGGCAAGACGAACCTTGCGATGATCGTGCCGCCGAAGATCTACGCCGAGGCGGGCTGGAAGACGACGATCGTGGGCGACGACATCGCCTGGCTGTGGCCGCACGAAGATGGTCGCTTGCATGCGATCAATCCGGAGACCGGCTACTTCGGCGTCGCGCCGGGAACTTCATACGACACGAATCCCATCGCGATGGAGTCGATGAAGGAGAACACGATCTTCACCAACGTCGCCCTGACCGACGATGGCGACGTGTGGTGGGAGGGTCTCACCAAGGAGGCCCCGGCGCACCTCATCGATTGGCAGGGACAGGATTGGACTCCCGGCTGCGGGCGTCCCGCTGCGCACGCGAACGCCCGCTTCACCGCACCCGCCAGCCAATGCCCGACGATCGATCCGGAGTGGCAGAATCCCGAAGGCGTCCCGGTTTCCGCGATCATCTTCGGCGGCCGGCGCCCGGATACCATGCCCCTCGTCTATCAGGCCTTCAACTGGTCGCACGGCGTCTATGTGGGTGCGACGATGGGGTCGGAGGTCACGGCCGCGGCAATCGGCCTGAAGGCCGGCGTGCGCCGCGACCCGATGGCGATGCTGCCTTTCACCGGCTACAACATGGCCGACTACTTCCACCACTGGCTGGACATGCGGCGCAAGGTCACGCAACTGCCGCGGTTCTTCCACGTGAACTGGTTCCGCAAGGACGCGAACGGCAAGTTCCTGTGGCCCGGTTTCGGCGAGAACATGCGGGTGCTGGAGTGGATCGTGAACCGCTGCCGCGGCCGCATCCCCGGGCATGAAACACAGATCGGGTGGACACCCGACTGGGAGGATTTCAATACGAAGGGGCTCGTCGGTTTCGATGAGCAGCGCTTCGACCAGTGCATGGCCTTCGACGCGGAGGAGTGGAAGGCGGAGATCCTCTCGCAGGGAGAGTTGTTCCTGAAACTCTACGACTACCTGCCGAAGGAAATCGTCTTCCAGCGCGAGCTGCTCGCGGCGCGGCTGAGCTGAACACTACCCTGCGATCACGAACTTCGGATCGTAGAAATAGAGCGACTGGACCTCGCCGTCCGCGCCGTCATAGACCACGAGGACGTAGTTGCCAGGATCATCGGGGCGGAAAGATGTCAGGATCTTGGCAGGATTGCGCAGCCGCACGGTCACGTCGCCGCCGGCATTGCCCAGATCGATGGTCGTGGTCATCAGGCGTTTCACGGAAGAACCCTCCGGCTTGTCCCTGCCCTGGATGTCCGTTTCGAAAAGCACTTCCGGATTCTTGCAAACACTCAGCACGGTGAGGCGGAAGCCTTTCTCCTGCGCGCGTTGCTTGAGGCGGAGGATCTTGACGGCCCATCGCTCGGGCTTGTCCTTGTCGGCGGGGATCTTCTCCGCGAAAGCGATCAGGCTGATCGTCTCACCTGCTTCCACGTTCAGCGTGGTGGTGCCTTCCTCGACGCCTTCCTTGGAGATGGCGATCTTCTTCGCTCCCGCTTCCAGGCCGATGCCGCCGGTGCGCTGGCCCAGCTTGTAACCCTTCGGGTACATGTTCTCGCCGTCGATCAGGAGCTTGGTATTGCCGGTTCCCGGGCCGACCGCGTTCACCAGCCGGATGAAGCCGACCTGGGGCCTGCCGCCCTGTGCCAGGGAGAGACCCGGCAGCAGGGCGAGGAAAAGGCAGGCGAGCCGCACCAGCAATCCGGCGGGGAGAAGCATTGTCGTCCGCTTGTTAGAAATCGTTCTCATGGGTTACTCGGGGCTGATACAGGGTCGTGTTGATCTCTCCGTCGTCGCCGCGTTCGCCCGGATCGGCGAAGACGGTGTACGCCTTCTTGGATTCGGCGAGGACCTCGACGTCGTCCGGATCGCCGCCTTCCGGCAGATAGACCGCTTGGCCGATCACCCAGATCCGGAAATTCCGCGACCGCAGGGTGGAGGCCTCGTAGAGACGTCCGAAGAGCTCCTCGCAGGCGGAGTCGGTCCACTCGATGCGGGTGTTTTGGGAATACACCTCGCGGTTTCCGAAGACGGGCCGGTCGGTGGCGTCCTTGGCCCTCGCGATGTCCGCGGCGCAGGCGAAGGGCCGGGAGCGGGTGATCGCTTCCGCCACGCGGTCGGCGATTTTCGAGTAGGCCGGAGCCCCGAGCTTCAGCGAAACCACCGGCTGCGCCATCAGCGTGCTGGTTTGATGATTCGTGGAGGTCGTCTGGGATAGCAGCGGATCCTGCTGGAGATAACCGGCAACAAGCGCGCGGATCGCATCCGGCTCGGCCGTGTTCAGGTTCACGTTGCCGGCGATGCTGATGAGATCGCCTTCGCGCTTTTCGCGGTCCTCCGAAGTGGAGATGCCGGCGTGGAAGAGATCGAGCAAGTGTGCGGCATGCTGGCCCGGCGTGTCGCGGAAGCGCGGGTGCTCCGCGCGGCCCACACGCAGGGTGTTGCCGCCGCCGGCATCGGTCGCATACGGGGAAGTCATCTCGACATCCGGCCACGCGACGCGCGCGGTCGGCAGGGACGGGCTGCTGCCGGAATTGTGAGTGGAAGTATCGCGGGCACCGCTTCCGGGCGAGCCGATGAGATCGCCGTAGGTCGGCTTCCACATCACCGGGTCATAGGCCCGGCCGAGTTCGGTCGCGCTGTAAAAGCGGCCCGCATTCGACAATCGCATCGGTGCCTGTTCGGCCACGGGGGTCGGCAGGTTGGCAAAGAAGCGGGCATCGTCCGGAGCGACGCGGCGGTCCTCGGTGAAGAAGGAATTCGAGCCGTAGGCGGAATTGTGCCCGCCATCGGGCCATTCGGCGGGGAGCACGCGCCCGTAGTGCTTGCGCTTCGCCGCGGAGTCGGAGGAGTAGATGCTGCCCCAGCGGATTGTCCGGCGGTTCGGGCTGTAGTTCTGCGGCCAGGAGTTCGCATCCTGCGGCGCGGTGAAATACATCGACATCCGCGGGTCGCCCATGTTGTTCACGAAGGTCTCGGTCTTCAGCTTGTAGCTGTGGCCGGGAATCGTGGCGGACACCTTCTGGCTCGAGTTGGTGGCGCTGTTGCCGGGGTAGTAGAGGAGCTGGTCGTAGTGGCGCAGCTTCCCTTTCGAGAAGTCCACCAGAGTGCCGTTCCAGCGCATCTTGTAGCCGCTCTCCTGATTGTCGTCGTTGCTGACTTCCAGAGGGCTGGGCACGAAGAGCGAAGCCGCGCCGGCGTCGATCTTGATCCGCGCTTCGCCGAGCTTGTAGTTGCGGTATTCGTTCGCACGCAGCGAGACATCGAATTCGGGGAACCAGAGCAAATCGTTACCCTCCTTGACGATGTTGGTGATGGTGACAGCGGGGTCTAGGAGCAATTCGGGATCTCCCAGGTTGATATCGGGGATCGCGCCGATCTGCATGGAGTACTGGGTCTCGTAGGAAAGCTGGGCCCTGCCGGTCACGGGCAGGTTGGTCATGTTCCAGAGCTCGGCGAAGACGCTCACAACGATGGTGACATAGGTGCGGGTCTCGTCGCGGGTCACGCTCTCCCACTTCATGGAGAACATGTGCTCGCTCACCAGGGGGAAGCCCTCGATGCCGCGGTAGCTTCCCTCCGCCACGCGCGGGTTTTGGTCGGCATCGGCGTAGTCGAAGGCATTCGCCGCGATGGTGCGGAGGTAATCTTCCGGGAAGCCGCCGCGGCGGTTCTTGAATTCCGGCAACGCCGAGTCCACCCAGTTCGCGAACTCGTCCACCGCGTTGCCGCCCGACTTGGCGAGCAGCTCGTTGAGATTGAGCTTCGGCTGCCCCGCCGCTTCGCCCGAGATTCCGGGAGCATAGGGGACGACCGGTCGCTCCTCGTAGGGTTGGACGACCGCGCTGGCGTTGCGTTCGAGCGCGGCAGCCACCGGCTGCTCGAGCTCGCCTTCGGCGTTTCGTTCCAAGGGGGGCTCGTATCCCGCGGCGGCCACCACCGAGTCGGGCGAGAGCATCGCCGGCCTGCCTCCGATGATCTTGTTGGTCAGCGTGCCGTCGCCATCTTCCGTCGCCTTGGGGTCGAGCACGTGGATGGCCACCTGGTCGAGCCGCGGTTCGTCGTCCTCCTCCGGCGGCTCGGGGTTCATGCCGGAAGCGGGGAAAGGGTAGGCGTTGCGGGCGTTGCCTCCGCCGGTGCCTTCGGTATTGCCGGCGGTCTTGGCGTCCACCTTCGACTGGAGGTCCTCCACCCAATAGGCGTAGCGGGCGACCATCTCGCCCTTCTCGTTTTCCACCGGCACCCATTCGACCCGCACCGGATCCTGCCAGGGCAGG
>CBFGPU010000304.1:0-4649 GCA_965650715.1 uncultured Haloferula sp.
CCCGGCCGCACCCAGATATGGCCCCTTCTGCTCCGCCTTCGGGTCGATCGAGTGGCAGGCGATGCAACCCTGCGCGGTGAACAGCCGCTCCCCGGTCGCGGTGTCGCCCTTCCCGCCCATCGCCGCCTTCGCCACGTCGGCCACCGGAAGCTCCGCCACCTTCTTCCCGGCACCGCCACCAGCCGCCACGGCCGCTCTCGCGGCCTTCGCCGCCTCGATCACCTTGGCGCTGTCCCAGTTCAAGCCGGCATCGATCTGCTTGTCGAATCCGCCGAGCTTCAGGTCCGCGATCGCGAGGAAGAAGCCCACCTCCTTCGGGTTCTTCTCCACCTCCTGCTGCACCCGCTTCTTCGCCTGGGGCGTCGCCAGCGGGCTATTCAGCACCGTCAGCAGCGACTTCCACGCGATCCGGCTCGCGGCATCGCCCTGCTTCGCGGCGATCTCGCGCAGATTGCCGATCTGGTTGCCGCGCTCGGATGAGTTCACGAAGTCCGTCACATACTGGGCCGCCTCGGCAGCCACCGCCTGGTCTTGCGTCCAAGCCGCCAGCACCGCCAGACGGTGAGGCATCGAGGAAGCCTCGCCGCCCTTGACCAGCGCCTTGTAGGCCTCGGATCGCTGGTTGAAAGGCCGTTTGGAATCCTTGGCCGCTTCCACCAGCAGCATGAGCTGGGTGTTGTTGAGTTCCTTCGCGCCCAACGCCGCCATCAGCGGGTCCACCCCGGAGAGCTTCAGTTCGGCCACCGGCAGGCGGTTCTTGCCCAGCACGTCCAGCAGCGCGTTCTGACGGTCCTGCGGCACCGTCCCGAATCCCTTCTCGATCGCCAGCCGGATCTTGTCCGTAGCCTCCCACTTGATCGGATCGTAGTAAGGGCCGCGGTCGTCCGGGCGGGTGTTCCACCAGTCCTTGTGATTCCAAGGCTTCTCCTTGTGGCTCAGCCGCGCCAGCGCCCCCAGCGCGTCGAAGCGCAGGTCGTAGTCGTTGGACTTCGCGACCAGCGAGATCAATCCGTCCACCACTTCCATGTCGTGGATGCGTTCGAGCGCGCGCAACGCCAGCTTGCGCGTGGCCGTGTCCGTCGCCGCCTTCAGGCAGACCGGAATGTTCTCCAGGGAGGCCAGGACCTGCATCGCGGTGTGCTCCAGCCGCGGCGAATCCCCCTCCTCCCGCCAGTTGGAAGAGGCGGCAAAGATGGCCGGTGCGGCGCTCTTCGCCTTCAGGCGCTCGAGCCCGATCAATGCCTGCAAGGCCACCCGCGGGTTCTTGTCCTGCAGCGCATCCACATAGACCTTCGGATCCACGCCATCGAGTTCCGACTTCACATCGGTCATCGCCCGCAGCGCCTGTTCGCGCACGGACTCGTCGGCCACCAGTTCGGTCAGGTACTTCGTACTGCCTTTCCCGTAAAGTTGCTTGAAGGTGAAGATCGCCGCCGTGCGCACCGCCACCGTCTGCTTGCCATCCTTCGTGATCGCGAAGATGCCCTCGGCGAACGGCGGCTTCTTCCCTCGCTTCAGGATCTCGCGCTGGGCTTCCAGCCGCTGCACCGCGCTGGCGGAAGCGAGCAGCTTCACCAGCTCCTCATCCTTCGCCTTGGAGACATCGGTGTATTTGGCCGGTGTCGCTCCGGAATAGGTCACCATGAAGATTTTCCCGACCTGCTTGTCTGGAGTGAAATCGAAGCCGCCGTTCCGCCAGTCGGCGAGGAAGAGGCGTGAGTTGCCATCCACGTCGACATCCGTCGCGTGCGGCAGCTTCTCGAAGTCTTTCTGTTCGACCTTGAAGCTCGCGCCCGTGCGTTTCCACGGGTGATAGTGCACCGTCCCCGTCGTCCAGTCCGTCGAGAACAGCGCATCGGTGAATTCCGGCGGGAAGCCCGGCTCGCTCAACCACAGTGCTCCCGTGCCCGAGCCACCGCCGTAGTCCGCCAGCGGCTTGATCGCCTCGTCCGCGAAATTCTGGTAGAGGCGGGGATAGCCGTGGTCGCCTAGCGAGGTGAAGTGGTGGAAGCGCGTGTTCCAGCCCTTGCCGTCGTTCGTGTTGTCGCGGCTGAAAAGATCCAGTTCCGGCGAGATGGCCGTATCGCAGATGTTGCGGGTCATCACCGCATAGGGTTCGACCTGGGAACCGTCCGGCCGCACGCGGATCACGCCGCCGCCATAGAGCGTGTAGGTCGAACCATCCGTGCCCTTCGCCGGAGTCGTGCCGAAATCACCCACCGAAATATAAAGCCAGCCATCGATGCCCATCCGCACGCCGTTGGTCGTGTGGTCCGCCCCGCGCGGGTGCTCGATGCCGCCGCCGAGACCGGTAAGCAGCACTTTCTTCTCGTCCGCCTCGCCGTCGCCGTTCGTGTCCCGGAAGCTGCTCAGGAAAGGCGGGTGGATCAGGTAAAGCGTGTCGCCCACGAAATGGCCGCCGCGCGGGCTGTCCACGTCCGGCACGAACTTGATGAACTCGTCCGCCTTGCCATCGCCGTCCGTGTCCCGGCAGCGGATGATCCGCCCCATCTTCGGCTTGTGGCCCAGCGATCCGTTCTGGTCGGAGGAGACGTACACGTCGCCGTTTGCCGCCGCGGTGATTGCCGCCGGGTAGTCCGCATTCGGCGGACCGGCGAATTCCTTCATGGTGAAGCCTTCCGGCAAGGCCATGGCGCTGCCGGCGGCGGCCATGGGGATTAGATACAAGCTGGGTCGATGCATGGGCAGAGCCAAATACGGGCTAGCAAAGGGATTTTCTCAATCCCTCGAACGTGCTACCCGATCGGGCAGCGCCGGAAAATGCCCCAAGCGGTCATCGCAGGCAGAGCGGGAAATTGTCCCTTTTCGGGTAGTTCGGGGCGAGCCCGAATCCGATAGTATGGGAACCGTCCGCCGAAATCCCTTGCCCGCCACCACCAAACCCCGGAAATCCGGCGCGTGATCCGCAAGGCCTTCCTTCCCGGTGCCGGGCTCGGCACGCGGCTCCGGCCGCTCACCGACCTGCTGCCGAAGCCCCTCGTGCCTCTCTTCCATCGCCCCCTCATCGAGTGGGCCATGGAATCCTGCATCGCCGCCGGCATCACCGAGTTTGCCATCAACACCCACCACCTACCGGAGAAGTGGTCCTATGGGGAAAGTGAGGATCCCGGCATACGGGCGGGGAATGGAATTATTCCGAGAAAAGGCCGATTTCAGGGAAAACCTGCCCATCTTTTCCACGAGCCGGTGCTTCTGGAGACCGGTGGCGGCGTCAAAAACATCACTTCCTGGATCGGCAGCGACAGCGTGCTCGTCCACAACGGCGACATTTACTCCTCGATCCCCCTCGACCGCATCATCGCCGCCCACGAAGCCTCGGACTGCCCGGTCACTCTCGCCCTTCGCTCCCAAGGCCACGCCACCCACATCGCCCTCAATGACGTGGGTGACCGCGTGACCGATATCCGCGGCAAGCTGGGGGTCGCGGACGGCACCCATGTCTTCACCGGCATCTACTGCTTCGACCCCGAACTCCTCGACCTCATCCCCGCCGGCGAAAAAATCGCCGTCATCCCGGCGTTCCTCGAACTCGCCAAGCAAGGCCGCCTCGGGGCGATCACCCTCGACGAAGGCGACTGGCGCGACCTCGGCGACAAGGCCGCCTACCTCGCCGCCCACCGCGAACTCGCCCTTGCTCCGGGGATCCATCCGGATGCCGTCATCCATCCCTCTGCCATCATCGAAAACAGCGTGGTGGGCCCACGAACCGAGATCGGGGCCGGAGCCGTGCTGCGGCACTCTGTCATCTGGCCGGACGCGGTCGTCGAAGCGGGAGCCGTGATCGAAGGGGAAATCATCACCCCCTGAGGCAGCATTTCCCCTTGTCCCCGCGGCAGTCTTTCCAAGAACCTCCCGCCGCGATGCCGACCGACGCGATCCTCTACGCCACCCGACAATATCTCGGGATCGATCCCACCGTGACCGTCACCATGACTCCCATCAAGAAGGGGGCCTCGGGCCGGACGATCGTGCGCGTGAAGACCCCCGGCCGCGATCCCTTCATTGGCATCCACTGGACGGACGAGCGACCGGACAGCGACAACTTCCTGCCGGTCGCGAAGTTCCTCAGGGCCACCAAGCTGAACGTCCCGGAGGTCTTCTACGAGATCCCGCACCGGCGCGTCGCGCTGGTCGAGGACCTCGGCGATATCGATCTCTACTCGCTCAAGGGGACGCCTTTCGGGGAGCGCGAGCCTTATTACCGTTCCGCCCTCACGCAGATCGACAAACTCTTCTATTCGAAGGGACCGAAGGACTTCGAGCTGATGCCGCCCTTCGACGAGTCCCTCTACCGCTGGGAGCAGGAGTATTTCTTCGACCACCTGGTCGAAGGCCTGCTCGGCATGGACGCCGGCGAACTACGGGAGGCACCGGAGTTCACGGATCTCGCCCGCCGTCTCGGCAGCGGCGCGAAGCATCTCGTCCACCGCGATTTCCAATCCCAGAACCTGCTGCTCAAGGATGGCAAGGCCTGGTGGATCGATTTCCAAGGGATGCGCCGCGGCCGCCAGGAGTACGACATCGCCTCCCTGGTCTTCGATCCCTACATGGATCACACGGAGGAGGACCGGGAGCGCATCCTTGATATCTGGGAAGACATCGCGGAGGACCGTCCGGAAGCCACCATC
>CBFGPU010000305.1:0-4565 GCA_965650715.1 uncultured Haloferula sp.
GGGGGAGGCCGCATGATCAACCTCGGTCCGCAGAACGGCAACTCCTCGCTGCTCCTGAACATGGTGGACCAGGCCGCGTCCTCGACCCACTTGATCGGCGCCCGCAGCCGCGCCGCGATCTCCCGCCCCTTCACCAAGATCAAGGAGATGGAAGCGGAAGCCTCCCAGAAAGTCCGCGGCACTGAAGAGGAGCTCAAGAAGAAGGAAGAAGCCGCGAACAAGAAGCTCAACGAGATGCAGGAGAAGAAGACCGCGGGCACGGAACTCTTCCTCTCGCCCGAACAGGAAGCCGAGATCCGCAAGTTCCGTCAGGAACTCGTGGACGTCCGGAAGGAGCAGAGGAACCTGATGAAAGACTTGCGCCGCGAAAAAGACAGCATCGCCGGCCGCATCACCCTGGCAAACGTCCTCGGGATGCCGCTTCTCGTGATCCTCTTCGGCATCGGCTTGCTCGTGAAGCGCCGCTCCGCCACCCGCGCCCGCTGAAACCCCATTCCAAACTTCATACTTCCAGCCATGAACAAACGCCAAGTCGTTGTCCTCTGGATCATCGCCATCCTGCTCATCGCCGCCGCCGTCCTGGTCCGACTCCGGGACAGGGACGGCTCGGTTGCCAAGATGCAGCGCGCCGATGGTGAGACCTTCCTGAAGGAATTCCCCGCCGAGCAGGTCGCGAAGATCGAGGTGAAGGGAGCCAAGTCATCCACCACGCTGGTCCGGAAGGACGGCAAGTGGACGGTGGCCGAGCGCGAGAACTACCCCGCGAAGCTCTCCACCGTGCAAGAGTTCCTCCGCACCCTCACCGAAGTGAAGGTGACGCAAGGCATCGAGTGCGAGCCATCCTTCCTGCCGCGCTTCGGTATGGACCCCGCCGCTTCGAAGGAAGAAGACCGCGGAATCGAGGCCGTCTTCTCGAACGACGCGGGTTCCGAGATTGCCAAAGTGAACTTCGGCAAGAACGTGCAGGCCGCCGGCGATCCGATGAGCATGATGGGCGGCGGGACCTCCGGTCGTTTCGTCCACAATGCCGCCGACACCAGCGGCGTCTACAAGGTGAGCGAGATCTTCCCCAGCCTGACCACCGACCCGAAGAGCTGGCTCGATCCCCAGTTCATTCAGGTCGAGAAGATCAAGAGCATCTCGGTGAGCCCCGCGGCGAAGCCGGAGGAGATCGCGTGGAAGATTGTCAGGGCCGACGAGAATTCCGACTTCACTCTCGAAGGGGCGAAGGAGGGCGAGACCGCAGACACTGCCGTCACCGCCCCCCTGAAGAGCCTCTTCTCCTATGTTCGTTTCGACGATGTCGCAAACGCGGACGAGGTCGCCGAAACCGGCAATGCGGTCGAGAAACGCACCGTGAAGATCGAAACCTTCGAGGGCTTCCACTACACGCTCACCCTCACGCCTACACTCCCGAAAAACGAAGAAGCAGCGAAGCCGGATACTCCGGTGCCGGACGAGATGTTCCTCATGACGGTGGAGGTGAGCGCCGACATCCCGGCGGAACGGAAGAAGGACGAGAAGGAGTCTGCCGAAGACGCGAAGGCGAAAGACACCGCCTTCACCGAGCGCAAGGCCACCCTCGAGAAACGCCTCGCTGCGGAGAAGGCACTTGCCGGACGCTTCTTCAAGGTGAGCGTTGCCACGGTGGAGCCCATCCTCAAGGAGCGCGACGGTCTGCTGAAGAAAGCCGACGCACCCGCCGCTACCACGCCCTCCCCGGGGGCGATGCCCCCCGGCGGTCCCACCCTCATCCCGCAACAGCCGCGCAAGCCGGCGGAAGCGGTCACGCCGCCGATCGCCATCCCGCCGCTGGAAGAGGGCGACGGCGAAGGAGAGTGAGTTCAAAAAGGGCGGCCCAGGGGCCGCCCTTTCAGTTCCGCGGCCTCCCGCCGGAAGCCCGCTCTTGCCGCCGCGGTCGGATGGGCCTAATTCCCCCCGCGTGATTCACGACTTCGACGTCCCCATCGTCCGCAAGGGAACCGGCTGCATCAAGTTCGACCGCCGTCCGGAACTTGATCCCTTCTGGGTCGCGGACATGGACTTCGCCTCGGCCCCGGCAATCATCGAAGCCCTGCACGCGCGCGTGAACCACGGCGTCTTCGGTTATGCCCAAGCCCACGCCGGATTGAACGAAGCGATCGACCTCTACCTCGAGCGCCAGCGCGGGGTGGCGGTGCCCGGCGAGCAGATCGTCCATCTGGGAGGCCTGGTGCCTGCGCTTTCTTTGGCCGGACGCGCCTTCTGCAAAGCGGGCGAGGCCCTGATGACCTGCACACCGGTCTATCCGCCCTTCATCGGAGTTCACCACGATGGGCCTGCAGCCCTGATCACCGTGGACCATATCGAGGTGGACGGACGCTGGACCTTTGATTGGCAGGCGATGGAAGCCGCCGTGACGCCTCAGACCAAGGTCTTCCTGTTGTGCAATCCGCAGAACCCGCTGGGCCGCGTCTTTACCCGCAGAGAGGTCGAGGAACTCGCCCGCTTCTGCGCGAAGCATGATCTGATCCTCGTCTCCGATGAGATCCACTGCGACCTTGTGCTGGATGCGGCAAAGACCCCGCACTTCTCCGCGCTCGAACTGGCGGAAGACTTGCGCCAGCGGACCATCACCCTCCTCTCCCCGAGCAAGACTTGGAACATCGCGGGCCTCGGCTACGCCTTCGCGGTGATCCCGGACGATTCCATCCGCCGGAAGTTCGCCGCCCAACGCGGCCACACGCTTTCCGAGATCAACGCGCTTTCCTACTACGCGGCCGAAGCAGCGTATCGCGACGGCGAAGAATGGCGGCAACAGTTGCTCGCCTACCTCCGCGGGAACCGGACCCTGCTCGACTCCTTCGTCGCGGAGCGCATGCCCGCCCTCAAAATCGTTTCCGGCGAGGCCACCTACCTCGCCTGGATCGACGCCCGCGGCATGGGGGTTGAGAATCCCGCCCAATATTTCGAGCAGAAGGCGGGACTCTTCCTTTCCGACGGTGCCTTCTTCGGCTGGCCCGGCTGGCTGCGATTCAATTTCGGCTGCCCCCGCGCGCGGATGCTGGCGGGACTGGAGAAGATGGCCGCAATCATGCCCTGACGGGAGGTCGAAATGCCGGAAAATGGCGGGCAGCCGCTCCTTGCCAGCGCTTCGCCGATCCTTACAATCCCGCCATGTTCCGCCCGCTGCGCCTCGCGCTTCTCTCCTTCTTCGCTCTGATCTCGCTCGCTTCGGCGGAGCATGTGATCCTTACGGGCGGCCCCGCGCTGCGGCACTGGGAGAATCTGCGGGTGCCTCAGGACCAGCACGACCGCTGGTGGGCGAATTTCGTCCGAGCCTCGACGCTGCGCATGGTGGAAATCCGCAAAGCCTACGGCGAAGGCGCCCCGATCGTCTGGATGGTCTATCGCCCCGGTTATCAGGACCGCGGTCGGGAAGACAGCAAGCCCTACACCACCTGGATCTCCGATCTCGCCCGCGACCGCCGCGTGACGTTGGTGTGGGTGGACAGCACCGCCGGCACGATTTCCGCGATCAACAGCCGGCCCCGCGGCTCGGTCCGGACCTTCGACTACTTCGGCCACTCGAACCGCAACTGCTTCATGCTCGACTACGGCAGCACGATCATGGCGGCCTGTACCGCTTGGATCCACGAACGCGACATTTCCAAGATCCGCAGCTCGATTTTCGCCAAGGACGCCTACTGCAAGAGCTGGGGCTGCCACACGGCCGAAAGCATGAGCAAGGTCTGGAAAAGCCAACTGGGCGTGAAACTCGAAGGCGCCATGGGCAAGACCGACTACACCGTCGTCGGCCGTGGCCAACTGCCAACCGGCGAAGGCTGGGTGCGATAATACCTCCTCACCACGCCGGTTTAGAAATTAGTGCTTAGTAATTAGTAATTTCCTCTGTCGATGCTTCTCGCCGATCTCCAGCGCCTTCACGCCCTACCCTTCTTCGACCTGCTCAAGCAAGCCCGTGCGGTGCACGAGGCGAATTGGGCGGACAACGAAGTGCAGCTCTGCACCCTTCTCTCGATCAAGACCGGCGGTTGTTCGGAGGACTGCTCCTACTGCGCCCAGTCCGCCCGCTACAACTCGGGCATCGAAATCGAGCGCCTGATGAGCAAGGACTCGATCATGGAGCGGGCCAAGGCCGCGCGCGATACCGGCTCGACCCGCTTCTGCATGGGTGCCGCATGGCGCGGCGTGCGCGGCGGCACCCAGCGGTTCGAGCAGGTGCTCGATATCGTGCGGGACGTCTCCACCCTCGGAATGGAAGTTTGCGTGACCCTCGGCGAACTCGGGCCGGACGAAGCGAAGGCGCTCAAGGAGGCCGGCGTCACTGCCTACAACCACAATCTCGACACCTCGCCGGAACACTACCCGAATATCGTCACCACCCACACTTACGAGGACCGCCTGCGCACCATCCGCAACGTGCAGGATGCGGGGATGTCCGTATGCTGCGGCGGGATCCTCGGCTTGGGCGAGACAACCGACGACCGGTTGAAGATGCTGGAGGTGATTTCCGAGTTCAACCCGCAACCGGAAAGCGTACCGATCAATTCGCTCATGCCGAT
>CBFGPU010000306.1:0-4565 GCA_965650715.1 uncultured Haloferula sp.
CTCGAAGCACGACATCGCCAACCTGGAGGAAGGGGGGCGGCGGATGATGGAGTTGTGCAAGTCGGATCCTTCGTGGCGGCATATCAACGCTTTCCCCTTCGCGCCGCACCTCGCGTTCTGGTTGGCCCATCACGCGGGCACGGGTTTCAACACCTTCATGCTCTCCACCGGTGGCGGCAAGACGATGGGGACGGATGGCAACCTGCGGCTGATCGGCAAGATCCAGCCGGACGCGATCATCGCGATGCCGACTTTCATCTACCATCTGCTGCAGCAGGCCGCGGCGGAGAAGCAACGCTGGACGAATCTCAAGCGGCTGGTCCTCGGTGGTGAAAAGGTGCCGGCCGGCATGAGGGTGAAGCTGAAAGCGCTGTGCGCGGAGGTCGGTTCGCCGGACGTGGCGATCATGTCCACCTACGGTTTCACCGAGGCGAAGATCGCGTGGACCGAGTGCATGCCCGGGGAAGGGATGGAGCCGACCGGCTATCACCTGTATCCGGACATGACCTTCATCGAGATCATCAACCCGGAAACCGGCAAACGTGTGCCGGACGGCCAGCCCGGCGAGATCGTCTGCACCCCCCTCGACGCACGCGGCACGGTGGTGATCCGCTACCGGACGGGAGACCTGATCGAGGGTGGCCTCGTCCACGAAGCCTGCCCCTGCTGCGGGCGAATCTGCCCGCGCCTGGTCGGGAAGATCTCGCGGGTGTCGGACATCCGGCGGCTGAACATCGGCAAACTAAAGGGCACCATGGTGGATTTCAACGCGCTGGAAAACCTCCTGGACGACACCGAGGGCCTCGGTGCCTGGCAGATCGAACTGAAAAAGCGCAACGACGACCCGCTCGAAAGCGACCTGGTGCTCGTGCATGCCGCACCGGCGAACGGTGCCAACCGGGACGTCCTCAAGCAGCGGATCAACAGCCGTTTCGGACAAGCGGTTGAATTCGCGCCAAACGAGATTCTCTTCCATTCGTGGGACGAGATCCGGACCCTGCAAGGCGTGGGCAAGGAGCTCAAGGAGCAGAAAGTGGTCGATCACCGGCCCGCCACCGAAAACTGAACCATGGCCGATCTTCACATCATCGCCGGAATCCGGACCCCCTTCTGCCGGATGGGGACGGAGTTTGACGGCCTGGGAGCCGACGATCTCGGGCGGCACGCTTGCACGGCGCTGCTGCTGAGGACGGGAATCGATCCCGCCCTGATCGACGAAGTCATCTTCGGCTGCGTGGTCCAGCCAGCGGAGGCGGCAAACGTCGCGCGGGTGATCGCCCTGCGCTCGGGCGTGCCGCAGCATGTGCCGGCCGCGACGGTGCACCGGAATTGCGCCTCCGGGATGGAGGCGATCACCACCGCGCACCAGCGGATGATGAGCGGCCACGGCGACCTTTTTCTCGTCGGCGGGGCGGAGAGCATGTCGAGCGCGCCGATGATGTTCCCGCACGCCAGCGCGCTGAAATTCGGTGAACTCGCGAAGGCGAAGGCTGTCGGACAAAAGATCACGGCCTTGGCAGGATTCCGACCGCGCGATTTCAAGCCGCGCGTGGGTCTGCAACTCGGGCTGACCGATCCCTACAGCGGCATGATCATGGGCGATACCGCGGAGGTTCTGGCACGCGACTACCACATCTCGCGCGAGGCCCAGGACGCCTTCGCCGCTGCATCCCACGGCAAGGCGCTGGCTGCCGCGGACCGGTTGGCGGAAGAGATCGCTCCGGTGCACGTGGCCGGGAAAGCGGTTATCCGCGACAACGGCATGCGCGAGGATTCGACCCCCGAGAAGCTGGCCAAGCTGCGCCCGATCTTCGACCGACAAACGGGGACCGTGACTGCGGGCAATAGCTCGCAGATCACCGACGGTGCCGTAGCGCTCCTGGTCGGCAATGATGACGCGGTCAACCGGCTCGGCATCGAACCGCTGGGACGGCTGACCGGCTATGCTTACAGCGGCTGCGATCCGGAACGGATGGGGCTGGGGCCAGTCCATGCGATCGCGCTTGCCCGCCAGATCACCGGGCTCTCGCCGGAGAATGCCGACCTGATCGAAATCAACGAGGCCTTCGCCGCGCAGGTGCTCGCCGTGCTGGCGGCGCTGCGCGATCCCGCGAAAAGCGGGCACGAACTTCATCCGGTCGAGATCCCCCACGAAATCCTCAACCGCCGCGGCGGGGCGATCGCCTTGGGGCATCCGGTGGGTGCCACCGGAGCCCGGCTCGTCCTGAGTGCGCTTCACCAGCTCCGCGAAACCGGCGGCAAACGCGCGCTCGCCACGCTCTGCGTCGGCGGCGGCCAGGGCGCCGCCCTCTGGCTCGAACGAAACTGATTGATGCCATGCACCATCTCCATTTCCAACTCAATGGCCGCCTCGGCGTGCTGACCTTCGACCGCGAGGGTTCCTCGGCGAATCTCTTCGATCGCCCGGCCCTGGTGGAGCTTTCGGAAAAGCTCGACGCGCTCTCCGCCCATCCCGAATTGAACGGGCTGATCCTCCGCTCGGCAAAGCCCTCGATCTTCATCGCCGGGGCCGACCTGAAGATCCTGTCGGCGGCGCAAGGAGACGAACTGCGTGACCTCATCGAACTCGGTCAGGCCACCTTCGACAAACTCGCGCATCTTCCCTACCCGACCGTCGCCGCGATCCACGGTGCCTGCGTCGGCGGCGGGCTGGAACTCGCGCTGGCCTGCGACTGGCGGGTCGCCAGCGATGAACGCTCGACGAAGATCGGCCTGCCGGAAACGCAGCTCGGCATTCTTCCCGCATGGGGCGGCACGACCCGGCTGCCGCGATTGATCGGCTTGCCTGCCGCGCTGCCGCTGATCCTTGGCGGCAAGATCATGCCTGCCAAGGCAGCGAGGGCCAAGGGCATCGTGGATGCGGTAGTACCGCTCGAGCATTTGGAGGAACACGCGGAGAAAATGCTGCAGAAAGGCAAGCGGCACGCGAAAGCCCGGCTGCTGCTGCACAACCCGGTGGTAGCCCCGATCATCGCCGCCAAGGCCCGTGCTGCCTTGATGGCGAAGACGCGGGGCCTCTATCCGGGGCCGGAGGCCGCGCTGGAGGTGGCGGCAAAGTCCTGCCATGGCCCGGTCCATGAAGGATTCGAGCGTGAGAAGGAAGCGATCCTCCGCTTGGCCGAACGGCCGGAAACCCATCAGTTGCTCCGGCTCTTCTTCCTGCAGGAGCGGGCGAAGAAGCATAAGATCGTGACAGCGGCTCCGCGCCCGGTCGGCCGCTGTGCCGTGATCGGCGCGGGCGTGATGGGGGCGGGCATCGCCTACTGGCTGAGCACGCGCGGACATGAGGTGGTCTTGAGGGATCTGGATGACGCGGCGCTGGCGAAGGGCATGAAGGCGATCGCGAAGAACTACGATGAAGCCCGTAGCCGGCGCGTCTTCACCCCGACGGAGGCGGCCCGCGGATTCGACCGCGTCCTGCCCTCTTCCACGCCGGTTCCGCTCGACCGCTGCGATCTGGTGATTGAAGCCGCGGTGGAGCGTCTCGACATCAAGCGAAAGGTCTTTGCCGATCTCTCGGCGCGGACGCGGCCCGACACGATTCTCGCGACGAACACCTCGGCGCTGCCGATTCACGAGCTGGCCGAGGTCATCACGAATCCGGAGCGACTGGTGGGCCTGCATTTCTTCAACCCGGTGCACCGCATGCAACTGGTCGAAGTGGTGAGGACCGCGCAGACCTCCGACGAGACGCTGGCCACCGCGGTCGGCTTCGTGCGGTCGATCGGCAAGCTGCCGGTCGTGGTCCGCGACGCGCCCGGTTTCCTCGTCAACCGCATCCTGATGCCCTACCTGGTGGAAGCGGCGAAGCTCTTCGAGCGCGGCGGCGACCCCAAGGCGATCGACGACGCCATGCTCGACTTCGGCATGCCGATGGGGCCGCTGCGCCTTCTCGACGAGGTCGGTCTGGACGTGGCCGTCCACGTGGCGCGCACCCTGGCGGAGGCATTCCCGGAGCGGATGTCGGTTCCGGACTTGCTCGACAAGCTGCTGGCGAAGGGACATGCGGGCCGGAAGTCGGGCGCGGGATTCTATTCCTACGTTGGACATCGTACTACGCCGAACCCGGACGCGCTCGCCCTTCGCGCGGGCACCGAGGCGCTGCCGCCCGATGTGGCGGGACGCTTGGCCCGGAGCATGAGCGAGGAGGCGCGGCTTTGCCTCGCGGAACACGTCGCGGAGACCGCGGATGACATCGACCTGGCGATGGTGCTGGGAACCGGTTACGCGCCCTTCCGCGGCGGCCCGCTCCAATACGAACTCACGGTTTCAAGCACCCTCAAGCCCAGCGCCCCTCCGGCGAAACCCGCGACCCAGCGATCCCATGAAGGCCTCACTCACGCCACCCGACACCACTGAGAAAAGCACCCGGCGCGACGGAAGCTCCGGGGCTTCGATCATCGATACCACGAAGATGTCGGCGGGCCAGCGAGCGGCTCTGGAACTTGCCGAGTCCTCGCGGGACAGCCGGGAATTGAGCGGCTTCGCGGCCTCGCTCTTCGACGGCTCACCCGATTTCCGGACCCTGTTCCCCTTCCCTGCCC
>CBFGPU010000307.1:0-4550 GCA_965650715.1 uncultured Haloferula sp.
ATCATGCCGCCACTTCCGGCAATCACCCCTTGGAGGTCGAGATTGCTCGCGGCGGCCGGCAAATTGACCCGGCAGGTCGCTTGCAGGGTGATCGCTGGCTGCCAGATCACGGTCCCATTGGAGCCGGTCAGCTTGAAATTGTCGCCGGCCGCACCGGTCAGCGTCAGCGGAATGCCCGCGGTGACAAAGTTGTAGGTCACTCCGGTGATGTCGACCTCGATCAGGTCCACCTTCAGGTTGTTGATATTCGGCGAGCTCGTGCGGTTGACCGCATTGGCCGGGAAGACCAGCTTCACCGGAGCCGCTTCACCGGCGATCGGCACCCCGCCGGAGGACCAGTTGGCCGGGTTGCTCCATGAGGTATTCGCCCCCGCGCCGGACCACACGTGGGTGCCGCCATTGGCCGCCGCGAGAAATGCCATCGGCAAGAGGAAGTGAAGAAGTGGTGTTTTCATGAGAGGATGAGTCGGTGTCTTGTTCCGTCCCCTTCATCTCAGGATCCGCGGAAACACGGAATAGGACCTCCGCCGGACACGGGCCTTCCCACGGCCCTAACAGATCCGCCTTTGGTCGGATACGCGCTTCGCGTTGCCTCGCCCCTTCCCATGCGCTATCTTCCTTTCGCAGCATGAGCGACGATTCCTCCTCCACGCCGAGGCCGACAAGCGAGCAGCTCGATTTCCTCATCGAGCGAATCGGGGCCGTGCCGCTCGATGAGCTCCTCCGCGACCTCCTCCGCCACAGCGCCGCCGCGCTCAAGGTCGAGCGGGTCGGCTACTGGGCCATGGAAGGGGGGGCGCGCGCGATCCACCGCGACCTGCAATACTACCTTTCCACCGACCGCTTTGATGAAACCCCTCTCCGGCTCGAAGCCAAGGCCTATCCCGCCTATTTCGGCGCTCTCAATCAGGGCTCGAATCTCGTCGTTTCCCACGATGCGATGTCCGATCTCCGCTTGGCCGAGTTCCGCAGCGACTACTTCGCCCCGCTTGGGATCACCTCGATGCTCGATGCCCCGGTTCACCGTCACGGCCAGCTCTTCGGCGTGGTTTGCCACGAGCACGTCGGTCCCGTCCGCGAATGGTCACCGGCCGAGGTCGATTTCGCCCGCTACGTCGCGCAATGGGTGGCACTTGCCGTGGAGATCGACGGTCGCCAGCGCGCGGAAATCGCACTCCGCGAGAGCAAGGCCCGCTATCGCGCCGTGATCGAACATACCCCCACGCCCACCGTGGTGGTGGACATGGAGACCGGTCTCTTCGTCGAGGCGAACGAGAGCGCCCTCCGCTTCTACGGCGTGGATCGTACTTCACTCCTCGGCGGCGGCCCTGCCGACTTCAGCCCGGAATTCCAGCCAGACGGGCGTCCGAGCGCCGAGGCCGCCCGGGAAAAGATCGCCATGGCCCTCTCCGGCGAGGAACCGCGCTTCGACTGGGTCCACCTCCGCGGCGACGGGCAGGAGATCCCCTGCTCCGTCCACCTCGCGAAAATGCCCGGAAAGAGGGACGTCCGCATCATCGCCACCGTCATCGACAGAACCGAACAAGCCCGCACGGAGGAATCCATGCGCCGGGCGCTCGAACAAGAACGCGAACTCAACGAGCTCCGCCTGCGCTTCACCTCGATCGTATCCCACGAGTTCCGCACTCCCCTCGGCGTGATCATGTCCGCCGTCGAACTCCTGCGGAACTACTTCGAGCGCCTCGATGCCGCGCGGCGCAACGAGCTCTTCGAGGACATCCACCAGGCCACCCGCCGCATGGCCGATCTCATGGAACAGGTGCTCGTGCTGGGCCGCGCCGATGCCGGCAAGCTGGGCTTCACCCCCGCCCCGCTCGACCTATCCGGCCTCTGCGCCAAGCTCGCCGGGGAAACCCGCAGCGCCACCGCCGACAACTGCCCGCTCGCCTTTAACGACACAGGCTGCTCCGGGGACGCCATCGCCGACGAACCGCTTCTCCGGCACATCCTTTCCAACCTCCTCTCGAACGCCGTCAAATACTCTCCCGCCGGTAGCCCGGTGGAATTCATGGTGCGCCGCGATGGCATCGACGCCATCTTCACCGTCCGCGACCACGGCATCGGCATTCCGGCAAAGGACCAGCAGCGCCTTTTCGAAGCCTTCCACCGCGCCGCCAATGTCGACGAGATCCCCGGCAGCGGCCTCGGCCTGCTCATCGCCAAACGCTGCGCCGAACTCCACGGCGGCAGCATCTCCTTTACGTCCGCCGAGGGCGAAGGGACCGAGTTCGTCGTCCGCCTGCCGGTCTTCCAGGGGTAACCAACGCTAACGCGCCGCATGCGCCGCGCCACGCAACATCGTCTCCGAGATCAGCGCATACAAATCCGTCCACGCCAAGCGCGTCTCAGGCGTGAACTCCTTCGTCAGCACGCTCTCCAGCATCGCCAGCAAGGCCGTTCCCACCGTCGCGTAATGCTCCGCCTTCACCCCGTAGCCCACATGCCTCGCGCCGAGATCTTCCAAGGTGGAAGTCAACTCGCCCGGCCGTTCAAGCAGGCTCAAGGCCGCCGTCAGCATGTCCATCAGCTTTTCCGCTTGCAGCTCGATGTCCGTCTTGAACAAGGGACGCAGCGCCGGATCCAGTTCGAAGAGTCTCTGGTAGAACACCAGCGCGGCGACATGCGATTGCCGCTCCACCTGGGTGAAGGACTTGCGCAAACGGTGGATCTGATCGGCGGTCAACACCCCGACATTCAAGCACGGCCGCCGGTTTTCCGCACTCCGACTTTAGTCGGATAGCTTTTCGAACGGAAAAGTGCAGCATGGCTCCGCTCCCAACCATGAAGAAGATCCTCGTCATCGAAGACCAGGCACCGATGCGCCGGAACCTCGCACTCATGCTCGAGATGGAAGGCTTCAGCGTCGTCACTGCGGAGAACGGCCGGATCGGAGTGGAAACCGCCCTCCGCGAGAAGCCCGATCTGGTCATCTGCGATGTCATGATGCCGGAGCTCGATGGCCACGGCGTGATCCAGACCCTCCGCGGCGAAAGCTCCACCGCCACCCTTCCCTTCATTTTTCTCACTGCTCGCAGTGACAGGGGCGATGTCCGCATCGGCATGAACTTCGGTGCCGACGACTACCTCGTGAAACCCGTCAACCGCGACGACCTTCTCGCCGCCGTGGAGGCTCGCCTCGCCCGCGCTCAGGCCGTCGAAGCCCGCGTGCAGGCCGCCGCCTCCAACGGCAGCTTCCATCCCGACTTTTCCACCCACGAACCGCTCCTCACCTTCGGTCTCACCAACCGCGAGGCCGAGGTCCTCCTCTGGGTCGCCCAAGGAAAGAGCAACGCCGATGTCGCCTCGATCCTCGGCATGAGCGAGAAGACCGCAAAGCAGCACCTCGGCAGCATCTTCGCCAAGCTCGGGGTCGAGAACCGCAACGCCGCCGCCCTCCAGGCCGTCGAACTCCTCGGCCGCCACCAGGCACCCTAGCCGGCACGACGGCGGTTTCAGCGGTCGAGAGTGACGCGCTCGAACAGCACCTCGCCCGGCACGTCGGGCTTGCGGGTGGCAAGGGTGAAGCCGAGCAGGATCTCGCCCGGCAGGTCGATGTCCGCTCTGCCCACCTCGAACCATCCGCTGTCGTCCACGCGGTGCTCGGCGATGAACGAAGGGCCCTTGCGCGTCAGGCGATACCAGATCGGCGACCACGAGTAATTGTTGCCCGACCGGGTGCTCGCCACTCCGCCGGTCGCGGCACGGAAACGGGCGCGCGTGCCACGGGTGCCACCTTCACCCAATGTGAGCGCCACCATCTTGCTGTCCGGGGCGAGCGACTCCCGGGCCATGAGCCCGAATTTGGATAGGGGCGACCCGCCGATGTCCCACGGATCGGGGCCCACCACCCGGGCGGTCAGGGTGAAATCCCCGGACGTTTCAAGATAGACGAAACCCGCGTCGTCGGCCTTGCCTCCGATATCACGCCCGGTCCCGCGGAGACGCAGCGTGCGTCCGCCCTCGCTGCTGTAAGACGCCTCGGGCTCCGCCCCTTCGCCATTCGCGTCGCGGCCCACCCGGGCTGTCTTCCATTTCCCCGGCAGCGGTGCGGCTTCGACCACCGTCACCGTCACGGCTTCGGACGCGGGCCCTTCGCCGGACTGGTTGGCGGCGATAACGATGTAGCGGTAGGTGGCACCCGCCTCCACCTTGCGGTCGACATAGCTCGGGGTGGAGTATTTCGAACGATCCTCGATGGTCTCGAAATCGCCGCCTCCGACCCGGGATCGGCGCACGATGTAACGGGCGACGTTCAGCTTGGCGGGCAGCTTCCAATTCAAGTAGACCCGCCCGAGACCCGGTTTGGCCACGAGACCGGCGGGTGCGGAGGGAACCGGCAGCGGCGGATAGGGCGAAGCCTTGCCATCAAGGGTGAAGGTGAGCGTGCCATAGCCGAAGTGGTCCCAGCCGCTCAGCTCCGGGCGCGAGAGTTCGGCCACGCGTTTGACCGCCGGAGCCGCGCGCCCCTGGCGGACGACATAGTGGTTGTAGAGCAGCTCCCAGCAGCGGCGCATGTGCGGCCGCCCGGC
>CBFGPU010000308.1:0-4549 GCA_965650715.1 uncultured Haloferula sp.
GCGCCTGCGGGAAAACTTTGCGAAACGCGGCATCACCGCCAGTGCTGCGGGACTGGCGGGAACCATTTCTTCCCATGCCGTTCAAGCGGCACCACCGGGCCTGGCGGCCCTCGTATCAACCTCCGCTCTGACAGGAGCGGCGATACCCGCCGGAGCCATCAAATCCATCCAGATCCTCTTCATGACCACTACCGGAAAAGCACTGTTGACCGCAACCGCCGCAATCTTGGCCGCATGGGTAGCCCATCACGTCCTCAGGCCTGGAGGCGAGGCGGGTCAAGCCTCCGCAGCGCCGCCGCCAACGCTCTCGGACGCGAAAATGCAGCAATCGGCTTCCCCATCCGAAAGGGCCGGGCGATCGAGGAACGGCGAGCTACCCGTCATTAGCCCGAAGGATTTAGCAAGCCTCCGGCAACGATGGGATGTGGTCGGCGCCGCCCATGCAAAGGACGGGCTCGTCACTGACGAATACAGGGCCTTGGCTAAGGAAACCGCCGAAGTCCTGCTCTGCGGTGAGGAAGCCATCGAACTCATCCGATATCTGGAAGCACACGGGATGGAGAACGCGGCATTGGTGCTGGAGGAAGGGATCTCGCTGCATCTGCGGAGCTCCCCGGCCGCCGCCGAAGCCCGGCGTTCTTTGGTCGGGATGTCGAGCAAAGCGAACACGGAAGCCTATATGAAGCTGATTGTTTGGAGCAACGCGGCCGGAGAGGGCTGTCCCGTCGACGAGTTCGAGGCCTTCCATGCCTCGCTGGAGAACGAGAGCTGCGCCCAGGAAGCCTTGTTCGGAAGGAACAAGGCGCTGATGCAGACGGACCCGGAGGCCGCGATCCGTTCCGCCGTGCAGGCATCATTGGATCCCAAGATCCATTCCATAACATGGTTGGAGAACATCAAACTGCTATTCTGGGTTGAACTGCCCGACGACTTGGATTTCGCGAAACTCGAACAACTGCTCCCGCCTGACCGGCCGGGGGGGCACGATCCCGTAGCCCTAGGTCGCCGGGATCTCATCTTCAAATGGGGGGAAAGGGATCCCGCCGCTGCAGCCAATCACGTGATGGCCCATCCCCATCGACTTGACGTCAATCTTATCAGTCAGGTTGTCCGCGCCTACGCTTACAAGGACGCCGCAGGCGCAGCCCAATGGGTGGCCGACTTCCCCGAAGGCCCCTACTACGACGTGGCAGCCAGCAGTGCAGCGAGATTCACCACGGCGGCCGCTCCCCTCGAAACGGAAAAACTGGTGCTGAAGATCGAAGATCCGAAGCTTCGGGCGGAGGCACTCGAGACCCTCAAGGAAAAGACGCCGAAATAGATCCCCGCCTTTTCATTCGCTTTTCTGAAACCGAAATATGACATCCTGCGGATACCAAGACTGATATCACATCCTCCGGACTATGCTTCACCCCCGCTTCCTCTCCGCGTCCCTGTTGGCGATCCTCGCTTTCTCCGGCCTCTCTCAAGCCGCCAGCATCGCCACCGGCCCCATGGAGACCTCATACTCCGGCTCCGGTACTCCCTCCATCAATACCTCAACCACCGTCGCCCGGGATCTCAGTAATCTCTCTGGCCTCACGCCGGGGCAATCGATCCAGATCGAGTTCACTCAAACCGATCCGGTCGCGTGGGAAGGCTATTTCTTCTACCCTGCCGGCGAATTGCAACTCACCTGGACCGCCACCGTGGAGATCAATGTGGACGGCAACATCTTCACCTATACCGACACCTGGACCTTGGGGCCCGCGACCGTCCCCGAAGGCGGACCGAGTGGTGTTTACGGTTTTCAGTTAGGATCGGAGCCCGTTCCCCGCTGGTTCGTCGTACCTTGGGGCACCGACCTCAGCAACGTCACCGTCACGCTCCGCGACCTCACGTCGATCAGCGCTGGCTACTTCGATGAGTCATCCATGTCCCTGAGCGGCATCCTCACCACAAGCACCGTTCCCGAGCCCTCCGCCATCCTACTCACCGCGATCTTCCCCGCCGCCTTGCTGATCCGCAGGCGACGGAAATAACGCGGGTTACCTCGCCAGGAGGTCCCGGAACCGCGGCAGGATCTTCTGGAACAGCGAGTTCTTCCCGCCGCGGGCAAGCTGCTCTCCGATCAATCCCGCGGATGAATCCGGATCAACGGGTCCGGGCGACTCCACCACGTGGGTCGAGCACTTGATCCGCCTCACCAGGAACGAAGCATCGGCCTCGCGGGAAACGGAGACCTCCACGTCCCCGCCCTTCAGCGACACCAAGCCCAGCGGTGCGGAAGATTCGTCGGCGGTCAGCGTCGCGGTGATCGTCTTGCCCGCCGGCCCCTCGAAGGAAAATCCCTCCTTGTTGCCGCTCCGGCGAACCACCGCCAGATCGAGCTCCATCCCGTCGCGCCAGCCCGCTTGCACCGCCAGCCAAGCCAGCATTTGCAGCGCCGTGCCGCGGTTGGCCGGATGATACACGATCTCCACCGTGTCCACCTGCGGGAGCCCGGCGAGCACGAGCGGGTCGTCGAAAAGGGCCGCAACCGAGACCCGGAACTGGAAGCTCCGCGTCCACGCCAGATCCTGCACCACAAGCTCCTTGGTCGCCCCCGCCACCGCGTCGGCGATCTTCGCGAACGATTCCTTCGGATCGGACCACTCGGCGCTGTCGAAGACGAAGCGGTCCACCAGACTGTAGAGGCGGTCCTCGAAAATCGGCGACAGCTCGCCCTGCCACCAGAAGATCAGAGGCAGGTCCGAGGCGAGGTGCGCGAACACCGTGTTCCGTAAGCGCCCTGTGGCCTTGCCCGTGAGAGCGAACGAAATCTGCTCGCAGCACACCGACTTCCGCCCGTGCGAAAGGTGGCAGTGCGCCGTGATCCACGCGCGGATCGAGGCCTCCGTCGCATTGCGGTCGATGCCGATCAGCAATGCCCGGCAGGCGTGCTCGGCGGTGAGTTCGCGCACCACCGCCGAATTCTTCTCCAGCGCACCCGGGGCTTCCGAGTACACCGCCAGATTCATCAGCGAGGCATTCGTCCGCGCCTCGTCCTCTTCCCAGAGCTTGCGCAGTTCCTTGTCGATCGAGCCGACAGGCACCTCGCGCCCCAGTTCCGGATGCATCTCAAGTGTGGCCATGGGAAAAGCAGTGAGTCGCCGTGTCTACAACCTAATCTATCACAACCTCCGCCAGGAATTCCCGTCCTTTTGCAGGAGTTCGTCCGCTTCCTTCGGGCCCCAAGTGCCCGCGACATACTCGGCCATCGCCGGCGGATTGCCGCTCTTGTGCCAGGCGCTCTCGATGTTGTCGATGAAGCGCCATGCCTCCTCGACCTCGTCGCGCCGGGCGAAGAGGGTGGCATCGCCCGCCATCGCATCGAGCAGGAGGCGCTCGTAGGCCTCGGGGCTACCCTTGCCGAAGCTCGTGGCGTAGTGGAAATCCATCTTCACCGGCTCCAGGCGCAAGCTGGTGCCGGGAATCTTCGAAACCATCCGCAGCGAAATCCCTTCGTCCGGCTGGATCCGGATCACCAGCACGTTCGCGCCGGGCACGCCGCCGGGCAGCGCGTTGAAGAGCACGCAGGGCGGTGCCTTGAAGTGCACGGAAATTTCGGTCGCCTTCTTCGGCAATTGCTTGCCCATCCGGATGTAGAAAGGCACGCCGCTCCAGCGCCAGGTATCGATCATCAGCCGTACGGCCACGTAGGCCTCGGTCATGCTCTCCGGATCCACGCGGTCTTCCTCGCGATAGCCGGGCACCGGCTTGCCGTCCACATGACCGGTTGTGTACTGCGCCCGCACCACGTTCTCGGCCACTTTCTCGGGCGTGTCCCACTGCCGCAGCGAGCGGATCACCTTCACCTTCTCGTCGCGCACGCCATCGGCGCTCAGGTCGGTCGGCGGCTCCATCGTCACCAGACTCAGGAGCTGCAGCAGGTGGTTCTGCACCATGTCGCGCAGCGCGCCGGACTTGTCGTAGTAGCCGCCGCGGCCACCTTCCATGCCGAGGTTCTCCGCGCAGGTGATCTGCACGTGGGAAATGTACCGGTTGTTCCAGAGCGGTTCGAAGATCGCATTGGCGAAGCGCAGCACCATGATATTCTGCGCCGTCTCTTTCCCGAGATAATGGTCGATCCGGTAGGTGTCCTTTTCCTGGAAGGTCCGGTTCACCACTTCATTGAGATGCTGGGCGGTGGCGAGATCCGTGCCGAATGGCTTCTCGACGATCACCCGCGCCCAGCATCCGTCCTTGGACTCGTTCAGGCCGGCCTTCTTCAGGTGCTCCAGGATGTTGTCGAAAAACTCCGGTGCGCTGGCGATGTAAAACAGCCGGTTCCCCTTCCCGCCCCGGTCGCGGTCGATCTCATCCAGACGATCCGCCAAGCGCTTGTAGCCTTCGGCATCCGTGAACTCGCTCTGGTGGTAGTGGATGTTCTCCACGAACCTGCCCCAGATCGCGTCGTCATGCCCGGAACGCGAGACCTTGCGGTTCAGTTCCTCCAGGCCCTTGC
Organism: uncultured Haloferula sp.; assembly: GCA_965650715.1. GTDB lineage: Bacteria > Verrucomicrobiota > Verrucomicrobiia > Verrucomicrobiales > Akkermansiaceae > Haloferula. Next base: position 4,487 of record CBFGPU010000308.1, read on the forward strand.
GGAATTCGGCGTCGGATTTCTCCCGACGGGCGAAACCGAGGATCTTCACGCCGGGCGGCAACT
>CBFGPU010000309.1:0-4542 GCA_965650715.1 uncultured Haloferula sp.
GAGCCGCGGCTTTGGTTCTGGTACTCCACACCGTTGTAAACCAGGCTGGAGATGTCTCCGGGCGACTGGGTGCTGGAACCGTTGTCGGTTCGCCGGACCTTGAAAACGAGGCCCGCTCCGGTATCGACGGTGTAGAAGTCGGTGGTGGAGCTGAGGCCGAAGGCGGCGTGCGCCTCCGGTGCGACAATAACGAGAACCGCGGCGATCATACCGCGGACTGGTGCATGGATCATGGACTGTATTTGGGTTTGGGTCTTGGATCCGTCCGATCACAGGTGCCTTTTGAACGGGCGAAAGGGTTGGCTCACGGAGGCGGGCGGGCCTGCCGTGCAAGGGCGCAAAGTATCGAGGCCCGGCGGGCTTCATCGAGGCGAGGGGACAACTGCACGAATTCGATCGCGGCTTCGGGGTCCTCCGCGAACCATTCGCGGGCCGCCGCCTCCATGACCGCGGAGCGAAGTTCCGGCTCCGTGATGGTCTCCGCCCATGCTCCCGCCACCGCCGGGCTGCGGTTGAGACCATCCCCTTGGATCACCAGGCGGCGGGCGGCTTCATCCCGCACGACCGCGGGAACGGTCGCCAACCCGGGCCATGCGGAGAGAGCGCACGGATCTTGCAGGGCCCAGCGCGAGATGATCTCCCCGAGCATGGCCTCGCGAACGGACGCATCCGCCAGGGTGCCGGCCATCTCGGCGAGATCCGGCAGGCAGCCGTCCGAGGCGCTCCGCAGCACGGCAATCTGGCACGCTTGCCTCAGGTCCGGCTCGCCGATGGAAAGTGCCTCCCCCCAAGCTCCGAGGTGGTCTGTTGCCGCCCGGATCGCCGACACCAGCGGAAGGCATTCCTCCCGTTGTGATGCAGGCAGTGCCAGCGCAAGGTGCCACGCTTCCTGGACATTTCCGTTGTGCGCCAGTTGGCAGGCTCTTTCAGCATGTCCTCGGGGAGAGCTGGCAAGGACGGATCTCACCCCGGTCTTTTCGCCGGCTCCTCGTCCGCCCCTCGCCTCCGCAGAATCGGAAGGTCTCCCGGCGGCGAAAATCAATCCGAGGCCTGCGATCAGACAGGACCATGCCAGAGACCGGGTTTTCATGGGCCCCTAACAATACCAACAATCGGAGGACCCCTGTGGACATTCGGATACCTCGAACGGGGAATCTCGCCGCCACCACCGTTTTCCACGGCACCGCGGGAGAGGCCGGCGGTCTATTTGAGGCGCTCGAGGGCCATGGACGCCCGCAATTCAATCAATTCAAGCGGCCACGCCTGTTCGCAAACCGCTCTAGGGTTTCCACTCGGGGAACTTTTCCTTGAGTTCCTTGCGATACTTCGCGGCTTCGGCGGTTTTGCCGCCGGCTTCGAGAGCCTCGGCGAGGTGGTGATAGGCGAGAGGGGTGAGTTCGCGGTCGTTGGGGTCGGCGAAGGTGACGGCGACGACGTAGGCTTCGTTGGCCTTGTCGGGCTCCTTCTTTTGCATGTAGGCGTCGCCGATGAGGAGGCGGACCGCCATGTTGGCCTTGCCCTGGGGACGGAGGTCCTGGGCTTCGCCGGCGATGGCGAGGGCGTCGTCGGGACGGTTGAGGGCGAGGAGTGCCTTGCCCTTGTCCACCATGAGTTCGGTCTTGAGGGTGGGATGTTCCTCGGTGGCGAGGGCGTGATCGAGCGAGACGATGGCGGGTTCGAAGTTGCCGGTCTCGAGCTGTGCCTTTCCTAGCATGCGCCAGACGGTCTTGGAGGTCGCGGCGGGGTTCTTCGGATCGGCGACCATCTGGAAGAACTTGGCGGCCCGGTCGTAGCGCTTCGCTTGGAAGGCCTGGGTGGCAGCCCAGGTGACGAGGGCGGGAGGAAGGTCGGCATCGTAGTCGTCCTTGATCGCGCGGTCGATCTCGTCCCCCGTGGCGGCGGCGTCCTGCAGCGTGTAGTGCCCCGCGGCGATCAGGAGCCCCGCGGGCTTCGTGTAGGTCTTGGGGTCGAGCTGGCGGGAGAGATCGGCGAGGGGGAGGGCCTCCTTCACCTTCTCCGTTTTCACGAGGCCCCAGGCGATCCGGTAGTTGGCGAGGGCCTTGCGCTCGGCGGCCGCTTTCGGGAATTTCTCGAGGAAGGCGCGGTAACGCGAGATCATCTCGGGGAGCTTCTCTTCCTTCGCGAGGATCTCGCCGGACTCGAAGTAGGCCGTGGCCTTCAATTCATCGGCACCGTCGCTGGCGATGAGGGCATCGAAGTCGGCGAGCGCCTTCGCGGTGTTGCCTGCCGCCTGGTGGGTGAGGGCGCGGCTGAAGAGGGCCTGGGGCAGACGCTTGTCCCGGGGGAACCCGGCGATGAATTCGCCGAAGGATTCCAGGGCGCCCTTGAGGTCGCCGGTTTCCTTGAGACTGCGGGCGCGGTTGTAGAGCATGCCGGCGCGATTCTCGGGCGAGAGGAGTTCCCCGTGGATCGCCTGATAGGCCTTGGCGGCTTCGGCGGGCTTCCTGGCCTCGAAGAGGGCCTCGGCCTTGATGAGCAGGGCGGTGTGGATCTTCGGGTCCTCGGGATGGTCCTTGCGATAGCGATCGAGGAAGGCATCGACTTCCGCGAGGTCGTGGGTGCCGCTGCCGCGGTAGCCGGCGAGGAGCCGGAGATAGCTCGCCTCGTAAGCCCACTCGCCGCCGGCGGGATGTTTCTCGACTTCGGTGAAGAGGCGGGAGGCTTCGTCGTAACGCTTCAGCTCGAAGTTGGCGCGGGCGGCGAGCATGATGCGCCGGGCGTCCTGTTCGGTGGCACCGGCGGCGGGATCGGCCTTGAAAAGTTCGAGCACCTTTTCGAAGTCCTTGCGGTCGAAATGGGCGGCCATGAGGGCGAAGCGCGCATTGGCCCGGGAGTCCTCCATGCCGGGAGTCTTGAGGACGAGTTCGAGGTACTTCGCGGAGACGTCTTCCTTGCCGAGCTTGGCGGCGACGGCGGCGGCCTGGAGGGCGGCGGGGCCGCGGATCCCGGGGGCGCTGGTGGCGGCGGCGGCTTGCTCGAGGAGGGGAAGCGCTTCCTCGAGTTCGGAGTCGGCGACGAGGAGGCGTCCCAGGGCGAGCTGGCTGGCGCTGCGGAAGGGGTTGTCCTTTTCGGGATCGGCGAGGAGCTGGCGGTAGTTCCCGGCGGCCTTGGCGTTGCCGTCCTTGACCTGATCGTAGGCGACGGCGGCGAAGTAGCGGCCCTTCAAGCGGTCGCCGGGACTGGTGGCGGCATCGGCCATCTGCTCGTAGAGCGGGGCGGCCTGGGCGAATTCCTTCTTCTTGTAGTGCTCCACCGCGAGGCGGTTCGCCGCGACCATGACGAAGGGGGATTTGCCGCCGCGCTTGACGATATCGCGGTAGCACTTGCGGGCGTTGTCCGGCTTGCCGACGGCGGCGTAGCTTTCGCCGAGGTACCACAGGGCGGCTTCGGCATTGGGATGGCTCTGGAACTGGCCGAGGTAGCCGGTGAGGACCTCGATGGCGCGGTTGTAGATGTCCTTGCGCTGGGCTTCGCTGGCGGTGGCCTTGGCGGAGTCGTGGAGGTTCTTGCCCCGCTCATACCAGTCTTGGCCGGCATTGCCTTCGAGGGCCGGATTGACCGGCTCCGCCTTGGGCGGGGCAGGGTCCGGAGCCGGAGGATCCTGGGCCATGGCGGTGCCGACGGCGGCCAGGCAGAGCATGTGGCGGATGGTCACGACCCGGGAATGATGGCGGTGATCGGCGGGTTTGCCAAGGACGGCGCAACTGGCTTCAGTTCTCCTGGTTCATCGGGAACACCGGCATCGGTCCGGCGGGATTCAGTTCCGCCGGAGCTTGCAGGCTGAAGGTCCGGTCCTTCCCGGCCTGGAAGGTGCCGAAGGCGATCGGCACCACGGTCAGGCAGATCACCGGCGTGTCGCCACCGTCGATGCGGTTCACGTGAAGCAGCATCGCGCAGTTGGGATACTTCGAAACCGATAGGATGTCGCCGGGAGCGATCCAGCCGGGGGCCCGTTCGTCGTTCGTGGGGAAGAGATACTCGATCATCACCGGCCAGGGCGCGGGTTCGGTGAACTCATCGGGTGCCACCATCGCCTGGGCGCGGACCGCAAAGCCGGGATGGAACAGGTCGTCGTCGCCCAAGCGCCGCACCTTGTCGACACGGTAGTTGCCCTCGGCGTATTGGATCAGCTTCTTCTCGCGCAGGTTCGTGAGATAGTTCCGCATCAGCGCCGCATTGAAGAGCCTCAGGTCGTCCTGCGAGAGGGCCGCATAGCGGCGGTAGAAGGCGCGGGGATCGGCCGCCTCGCCGGGAGGAGCCTCGAGCTCGGTGAGAGGATGCGGCGGCTCGGTGCGGTGGAGCTTGCGGAGGATCTCGTAGTTCCGCGGGATCTCGGGGTGGCGGAAAACATGCAGGCACAGCAGCCAGCTCAGGACGGCGAAACAGAGGGCCAATACATTGACCAGGGTCCACCAATAGAATGCGGGCGGACGCTTTTTCTTCGGCGGAGGCTCCTTGTCGCGTCGCATCAGCTCTTGCCGCAGTCCTCGGGTTCGGGAGTGGGTTCGGCCGCCGTTTCAA
>CBFGPU010000310.1:0-4541 GCA_965650715.1 uncultured Haloferula sp.
ACAGAACCTCACGGCGATCCGAGGGTCGAGTGCTTCCGCCACGAGGGCTGGCACCAGATGCGGGAGCGCTAAGGAGAGGCGACACTCTTGTCGCCGGGGTGGACGTAATGGCCGGGGACAGGAGTGTCCCCTCTCCTTATCGCTGGCACCCCCGCCGGAAGCACGAAAGTGCTTCCGCCACGATATGGAAGAACACCCCACCCGAGAAACCCCGCGGCATTCACCGCGGGGCTTCCGGGGGCCGGGCGGCCGACTCAGGGGGCCGGCTCATTCGCGCTCCTTGGGCGGCGGGGCGGCGAAGGCGCGGTCGTCGCCGCCACCGGTGAAGGCGTCCTTCAGATGCGCGGCGGCGAAGTTCACGGCTTCCCGGGCGGTATCGACCACCGCACCCATGCCGAAAAACTCGTGGGTCACGCCTTCGTAGTTCTTGTAGGCCACGGTCACGCCATCGGCTTGCAGCTTCTTGGCAAGCATCTCGCCATCCGAGCGCAGGGGATCGATGTCCGCGGTGATGAGCGTGGTGGAGGGCATGCCTTGCAGGGTCTTCGCTTCGAGGACGTTGATCTGGTGATCCGTCCGGTCCTCCTCCTTCGCGAGGGTGTGGTCGAAGAACCACTTCATCATCGCGGCATTCAGCGGCGAGGCCTGCGCGTGCTGGGCGTAGGACTCTGAGGTCATGGTGGTGGTGGCCACGGGATAGACGAGCACCTGGTGGACGGGCATCTGCATGCCTTCCGCCTGCGCCATCATGGACAGGGCGAGGGCCATGTTTCCGCCCGCGCTCTCGCCGACGACCGCCACGCGCTTCGCATCGCCACCCCAGCGGCCGGCGTTCTCGAGCGTCCACTGGTACGCGCCGAAGACGTCTTCATGTGCGGCGGGGAATTTGTGCTCGGGCGCGTGGCGGTAGTCGGTGGAAATCACCAGGGCATTCGTGGCCTTGCAAAGGGCGCGCGGCGTGGAGTCGTAGCTATCGAGGGTGCCGAGCACCCAGCCGCCGCCGTGAATGTAGAGGATGACCGGGAAGGGGCCGTCGCCTTCCGGCTTGTAAACCCGGCCATCCACATCGCCGGTGGAGAGCTTGATGTCGATGTCATCGATCTTGCCAAGTTTCTCCGGCTCCTTGCCCTGCTTCTTCATCAGCGCTTTCACCGCATCCGCGGGAGTAGGCTGCTTGCGGGCATCCGCAGGGGAAAGAGTGGTGATCGGCTTGCCGCCGAGCGCGGTGAACTCGTCGAGCACGGCCTGCATCTGGGCTGAGGCGCGCGCGCGCGGCTTGTCGGCAGGGATCTCAAGGACCGGATCGGCAAGCTCGGCTTTCTTGAGCGCGTCCTCGCCCACCACGGGACCGGCGGGCGTCGGGCCGGGGACATCCGCGGCGAAGGCGAGGGAACTGGAAGCGACGGCGAGGAGGAAGAACCATCGCGGGAAATCAATCGTTGGTTTCATGGCACGGGCAAGGGGTGGCTTTGGGACGCATTTCCTTGCTCGCGGCATGCCAGACCGCTTGGCCCTTGGCAGCGCGGGAGTTGCGGAAAGAGGGCCGTGGAAAAAGTACGCAGAACGCAGTAACTCGGGGCGCGTTTCGCCTCATCCCGCCGCGTTGCAGATTGCGAAGGCGGGAGGGGCATCGCGCATTTCAGAAGGCCGGATCGCGCGGATCTTGCGGTTTTCGTCTCATTCCACGCCAATCACTTGCGATTGTCCCTTGCGCTGGCTTGATCCCTGCGGAAAGGGGTAATGTTATGAAAAATCGAGCCAGTGATCATTACACGGCGCAAGACGCCGAACTCGAACCTCAAATGCGCGACCCGCGCCCCTCTCGCGACATCCCCCAACCGGTGGATGTCGAACAACACTGGAATGAACTCCACCGCTCGAACGGCCGTGGACAGGAGCTGTTCGAGCGTGCCAAGCGCCATGTGAAAAACGCCTCCTTCGCGGACATCGCGGGAGCGACGATCTTCGGCCTGGCGCTCGGCTACGTGCTCTTCGCGCCGCGCCGGAACAACGGCCTGCGCCAGCTCGTGCTCGGCTCGCTGATGCCGGTCGCGACGAAGGGCGCGCACAACGCGTGGGAGAGCGTCCGCAGGAGCCGCGCGGTCTCCGGCCTCGGCGACCGTGTGACCAGCTTCAGCGACCACATGGGCGACCGGATGCATGACCTGGCAGGCCGTGCATCGAAGCTCCGGAGCCGCTGGTAAAACCCCCAACAACAACGATATTCCCGTGAGCATTCGACCCGCAGACATCCACGCCGACGAGTGGGTGGAGGAGAAGGTGGTCACCGGCAAGCAGCGCTTGCAGGAGGCCCGCGACGAGATCGAGAACGCCGTGGTGAAGCATCCGCTGCGCGCGGTGGCGATCGGTTTCGGTATCGGCTACGTCTCCCGCAGCCTGCCACTGGTGCGCGGGGCGGTGGGCGCGGTGCGCCTGGTGCTTCCCCTCGTGCCGTATGCGCTGCTCGCGGTGGGCGCGGCGCGCGCCTGGGAAATCCTGCGCAGCGAGCGCGACGGTGCGCTGCCACTTGCCGGGTCCCGCCCATCCGGCTCCGGGCCGGTGAACGAGGCGGACCTCTGCATCGCCGCATGCAACAAGCTGCTGCGCGGCGAGCTCTCGGCGATCGAGACTTACTCGCAGGCGATCGCGCGATTCGGGACCGGCGGGGACCGCGGAGCCTTGCGGCACCTGCTGGCGGTCCATGAAGACAGCGCGAGCCGCCTGCGCCAGCACATCGCCGAGATGGGCGGGCAGCCGTCCTTCGAGGCCGGGGCGTGGGCCGACTTCGCGAAGGAGCCGGAAGACACGGCGCTCGAGCTCGGGAAGTCTCCCGCCTTGGCCGCGCTGCAGGCCGGCGAGGAGCACGGGGTGCGGCGGTATGAAGCCGCGCTCGACGATCCGGCGGTGATGGAAGACATCAAGAGCACGATCCGCCAACACAACCTGCCGCGTGCGCACGAAAACGTGAACACGCTGCTGCGCTTGAAGGCGCCGGAAGCCTCGGTGTTGTAGCGCGACGTTGCACGTGTGCGGCCGGGGCACGCCCCGGGATTGCCAGGCCGGCTCCGGCTTCCGATGAGCGCCGGATCTCGAAAGCATTGAAGTGAGGAGGCGGAACCGGACGAAAACTCCGGTTCCGCCTCTTGCTCTTCGCCCGCCAAAAGCACGCAACTTGAAAAGTCGCGCTACTACACGGGCGCGCAGGCCCCCTCCGGCATGGTGCCGTAGTAGAGACCCTGGGTCCCCGCGTAGATCGACTCGAAGCGGGCGAGGAAGTCGGCGGGCGTCTGGCGCACGACGACATCGCGGCCGTTTGAGTAGTGGTAGATGTGCTTGCCATCGCAGATGCCGACGTGCTTCTGCGGGATATTGCCCATGTTGTGCATGGCGAGGTTCACGTTCGACTTCGCGGTGACGAAGACGATGCAGGGGAACCGCTTCGCGTCCTTGAATTCACCGACCTCCGGGCAGTCCGCGAAGAGCTCGTGGACGCGGAGGCAGGCACCGCCTTTCTTGCCGCGGCGGTGGACCTTGCAGTCGTAGCCGGTGTCGAGCTGGAGGACGTGCCCGACGAAGTGCGCGCAGTGGTTCGCGCCGCTGTCGTGGAAGCCGTTTCCGCAAAAGTCCGCGATCGTTTTCCCGAGTGTGTGGCTGAGTGTCATATCTCCCCATTGTGGGCAGATCCGGCCTGTTAGATCGAGGATGCGAGGTGGGCTTTTCGGCGGTTTGGTGTCGGCAAGGGGTGGTTTTTTCAAAGGCCGGCCCCTCGGCGGAAGATCCCGGGGCCGGGCGGGCAGGGCGAGGTCGAGAACCACCTTTAGAATGCGAAGCAGTCGCAGCCGGAGCCCCAGAGCTGCGGAAGGCTGGTGGGGACGGAGCGGGTGCCGGGGCTGCGGCGGGAACCCGTCATGCGGCCGTCCCAGAGGGGAGCGCCGTAGCCGCCGAAGCGTTTGACGGGCGACCAATCGGGAAGGATCGGGATGGCGGGGGCATCGTGTTCCCGAAAGGGACCGGCGGCATAGACGGGCTTGCCATCGACCAGGGTGAGGACGGAGTGGAGGTCGCGGATTTTGTCCTCCGCGACCTCGAAGTAGTCCTCGCTGGTGACGACGAGATCCGCGAATTGTCCCGGCGCGATGCGGCCCTTCGCGCTCTCCTCGCGCGAGAACCAGGCGCTGCCGCTGGTATAGAGCCGCAGGGCTTCCTCGCGGCTCATGCGGTTCGCCTCGGGGTAGAGTTGCAGGCCGCCGAGGGTCCGGCCGCTGACGAGCCACCAGAGCGAGTTGAAGGGATTGTAATTCGCCACGCGGGTGGCATCGGTACCCGCGCCCACCGGGATGCCGCGCTCGAGCATTTTTCTAACAGGAGGCGTGCGTTCCGCGGCCTTCGCGCCGTAGCGATCCACGAAGTACTCGCCCTGGAAGGCCATGCGGTGCTGGATGGCGATACCGCCGCCGAGCGCGCGGACGCGGTCGAGATTGCGGTCGGAGATGGTCTCGCAGTGGTCGAGGAACCAGTGGAGTCCGCCGATCGGCACTTCC
>CBFGPU010000311.1:0-4540 GCA_965650715.1 uncultured Haloferula sp.
TATCTCGCGGTAAGCGCCTACAACACGGCAGGTCAGGAAGGCCCGCGCTCGTCGGAGTTTTCGGTCACCGCCGCGGTCCCGTCTTCACCCGCGCTGGGTACGAGCTTCACGATGGGAGGCACCGCGGGCCCCGGCCAAGGGAACCTGCAATGGAAGTATCCGAAAACTGCCGCGGGCACCGCGGATGGCTTCAAGGTCTATGCCAGCGAGGATCTCCAGACTTGGACGGAAGCGGCGCTGATCGATCCGGACAATGCCTCCAGCTCCGACTCGCAGTGGCTGTATTTCGACTATCCGTACCAAGCCACGAAGCCGCGGATGTTTTTCAGGGTAGCCGCAAGCAATGCCTTCGGCCAAGCGGAGTAAGTCCATGGTAAGCCCGGGTCGCGGTCATCTCGCCGCCGCCCGGGTCTTTCTTTGTACCGCCGGCATAAAAGATCGGAGCGGGTTCTAAAAAGTTTGCCAAAGCGGATAAGCTTCCTGGGTGTTTCGGTCAAAAACGCGGGAAACTGTTGCTCGGATCTTCCGCAAGGATTGCACCGCCACGGTTTTGCCTTATTGCAGGGCGCGCCGCCCCGGAAGATCCCTCCCGGGCGTGTCTCACGCTCATGTCCGCCCACACCGATTTCCGCAGCCGCCACCTGGGAGCCATCGGCTCCGACCGCGATGAGATGCTTCGCGCCACCGGCTACGATTCACTCGACGCACTGATCGCCGACACGGTCCCTGCCGGAATCCGCTCGCATGCCGCGCTCGACCTGCCGGCCGCGAAGTCCGAGCCCGAGGCGCTGGCGTGGCTCAAGGAGATCATGGGCAAGAACAAGGTGCTGAAGTCCTTCATCGGACAAGGCTACTACGGCACCCATGTCCCGGGCGTGATCCTGCGGAACATCCTGGAGAATCCGGGCTGGTACACCGCCTACACGCCGTATCAGGCGGAGATCGCCCAGGGCCGCTTGGAAGCGCTGCTGAATTTCCAGACGATGATCACCGAGCTCACCGGGCTCGATGTTGCGAATGCCTCGCTGCTCGACGAAGGGACGGCGGCGGCGGAGGCGATGAGCCTGGCGCTGGCCGGCGCCCCGAAGGGGAAGGTGATTTTCGTTTCCGATGCCTGCCACCCGCAGACCATCGACGTGGTGGCGACCCGCGCGGAGCCGCTGGGGATCGAGGTCAAGGTGGGCGACTGGCGGACTTTCGATCCGGGAGCCTGCGAAGGGCTCTTCGCGGTGATCGTGCAGTATCCGGATACCTACGGCACGGTGGCGGATTACACGGCCTTCTTCGAGAAGGCGCATGCGGCGAAGGCGGTGACCATCGCGGCGGCGGACTTGCTTGCGCTCACGCTACTGAAGGCGCCGGGCGAATTCGGAGCGGACATTTGCGTGGGCTCGAGCCAGCGCTTCGGCGTGCCTTTCGGTTTCGGCGGTCCCCACGCGGGCTTCATGTCCTGCAAGGACGCGCTGAAGCGGAAGTTGCCAGGCCGCCTGATCGGTGTGTCGGTGGATTCGCGCGGCAAGCCCGGCTTCCGCCTCTCGCTGCAGACCCGCGAACAACACATCCGGCGCGACAAGGCGACTTCCAACATCTGCACCGCGCAGGTGTTGCTGGCGGTGATGGCCTCGATGTATGCGGTGTATCACGGGCCCGAGGGCTTGAAGCACATCGCGCGTACGGTGAACGCGAAGGTAGCAACGCTGGCCGCATCGCTGAGTGCCGCCGGGGTGAACGTGGTCAACGAGAGCTTCTTCGACACGCTGACCGTCTCCGTTCCGGATGCAGGGGCGGTCGTGGCCGCCGCGGCAGGGCGGGGGATCAACCTGCGCCGCATCGATGACAAGCGGGTGGGCATCTCCTTCGACGAGACGACGACCGATGCGGACGTCGCAGCGGTCGCCGAGGTGCTGGGGGCGAAGTCGCTATCCACGGACAAGACGACGGCTTGGCATGCGGACCTGGGCCGCAAGTCCGCTTTCCTGACGCAGAAGGTTTTCAACTCCTACCACTCCGAGACGGAGATGTTGCGCTACCTGAAGCGCCTCGAGTCGAAGGACCTCGCGCTGAACGAGTCGATGATCGCGCTCGGGTCGTGCACGATGAAGCTGAACGCGACCTCGGAGATGATCCCGCTGAGCTGGCCGGAGGTGGCGGCGATCCACCCCTTCGTGCCGGCGGACCAGAGCCAGGGGTACCGCGAGATGCTCGGCTTGCTGGAAGGCTGGCTCGCGAATGTCACCGGTTTTGCCGCCGTGTCGTTGCAGCCGAATGCCGGTTCGCAGGGGGAATACGCCGGGCTTCTGGCGATCCGTCGCTATCATCTTTCGCGGGGCGACACGCATCGCGACGTGTGTCTCATTCCCGTTTCGGCGCACGGCACCAATCCCGCGTCGGCGGTGATGGCCGGCATGAAGGTCGTCGGAGTGAAGTGCGACGATCAGGGCAATATCGATGCGGGCGATCTGGAGGCGAGGATTGCCGAGCACCGCGAGAATCTGGCGGCGCTGATGGTGACTTATCCCTCCACGCACGGGGTCTTCGAGGAAACCATCGTCGGCATCTGTGAGGCGATCCACGAGGCGGGCGGCCAGGTTTACATGGACGGGGCCAACATGAACGCTCAAGTAGGCTTGACCAGTCCGGGGCGGATCGGGGCGGACGTGTGCCACCTGAACCTGCACAAGACCTTCTGCATTCCGCACGGCGGCGGCGGGCCCGGCGTGGGGCCGATCGGCGTGGCGGAGCAACTGGTGCCGTTCCTGCCCGGGCACCGGGAACTGGACTCGACCGATGGCCCGGTGTGTTCGGCCCCGTGGGGGAGCGCCTCGATCAACACGATCTCGTGGATGTACATCGCGATGATGGGACCGGACGGCCTGAAGGAAGCAACCGAGACGGCGATTCTGAACGCGAACTATGTGGCCAAGCGGCTCGCTCCGTTCTTCCCGATCCTTTATTCGGGCAAGGTCGGCCTGGTGGCCCATGAGTGCATCATCGACGTGCGGCCTCTTTCCGAGAAAAGCGGGATCACCGTGGAAGACGTGGCGAAGCGCTTGATGGACTACGGTTTCCACGCGCCGACGATGAGCTGGCCGGTGGCGGGCACGCTGATGATCGAGCCGACGGAGTCCGAGTCGAAGGCCGAGCTGGACCGTTTCTGTGATGCGATGATCTCCATCCACGGCGAGATCCAGGCGGTGGCGAATGGCGAGGCGGATGCCAACGACAACGTGTTGAAGAACGCCCCGCACACCGCGGACAGCGTTTGCTCGGACGAGTGGAATCACGCTTACGGCCGCGAGCAGGCGGCTTACCCCTTGCCCTATCTGCGGAACCACAAGTTCTGGCCGTCGGTCGGGCGCGTGGACAACGTTCACGGGGATCGCAACCTGGTCTGCACCTGCGATACGGTGGAGGCGTATGCGGCGGCGGGAAGGTAACGCGGCCTTCCCTTGCTCTTGCTACACGCCCTTCGCTGCTTCATTGCTTCGCCCGTGCACACCTCACCGATCGACTGGGCCAGTTGGCGGGCGGAGATCCACGCCACGTTGCTCTTCGTGGTGAGGGACGGGGAGATCCTGTTGATCGAGAAGAAGCGCGGCTTGGGGGCGGGGAAGATCAACGGCCCGGGGGGCAAGATCGATCCGGGCGAAACACCGCTGGAATGCGTGGTCCGCGAGACCCGGGAAGAACTGGGGATCACCGCGCTACGACCGTGCAAGCTCGGGGAACTCCACTTCGCGATGTCCGACGTTCCCGATATCCTTTGCCATGTCTTCCTGGCCCGGGATTTCCAAGGGCATCCTGTCGAAACGGAGGAGGCCGTCCCCCTCTGGTGCAAGCTGGGGGATATTCCTTACGACCGCATGTGGAAGGATGACATCCACTGGCTGCCCGTCCTGCTGGAGGGGCGCACCTTCCATGGCCGGTTTGTCTTCGACGGGGAGGAGGTGATCTGGCAAGACATGCAACTGGACGTCCACTGGAGTTCGCGGAATCCCTGAGGTGGAAAGGGGATGTTAGGACATCACCGGTGAAGCGAAAAACGCCCGACTCCCCCACAATGGGGAAAACGGGCGTTTGATGGATAAAGCTGAAGCGGGCTTAGAGGGCGGACTTGAGAGAGTTGAATTGGGCCTTGAGCTTGCTCAGTTCCTTCTCCGCTTTGGCGATCTGATCGTGAAGGGCCTGGAGCTTGGAGAGCTTCTTGCCGATCGGGCCCGCGACCGCGGCACCGCCCGAACTAACAATCCCGCCGCCGGATCCCGAGCGGATCCAACTGGAGATGGTAAGGGGAGAAATCTTATATTTTTTCGAGGCGGCACTCTGGCCGCCGCGCCCCTTGTCGGCATTCACTTTGTCCACGAAGGCGATGATCTCCGCCTTCTCTTTTGCGGTGTATCGGCGGCCTTTCGCCGCGTTGACGTTGGAGTTGCTCATGACTCTGGAGCTTTAAGCCGGGAGTCGTTGAGTCGCAAGCGCAAACTTGTAACAAGACTCACTTTTTTTATATATGCGTAGTTCTACGATGCGAACCACATGT
>CBFGPU010000312.1:0-4523 GCA_965650715.1 uncultured Haloferula sp.
ACACGACCGCCGGACCTTCAACCTCGACGAGTCCTGGGCGACGATCCCGGTCTTCCAAGCGAAGCAGGGCGGTTGCTCGGAGTGCCGGAATTCCGGCTACAGCGGCCGGACCGCGATTCTCGAAATCATCCCCATCACCCCGAAGACCTCGGACATGCTCTCGAAAGGCGAGATCTCGCCGTACGACCTGGAAGTGAAGATCCAGGAAGAAGGCAAGCTGCCGAACCTGCGCCGCAGCGGACTGCGGCTGCTGCGGGAAGGCAAGACGGACATCGAAGCGGTGTCCAAGGTCATCGACATGACATACACCGATGAGTAGCGCCGCCGCCACCGCCAACGCCGCCAAGCCTGCCGCCGGAAAGCCGGCCCAGGCATCCTTCGGTTTCCTGAAGGCGGGAAAGACGAAGGAATTCAACAAGAAGACCCTGATCGGCCTTTTCCGGGGGCTGGCCTCGATGCTGCGCGCGCAGATCAACACGGCGGATGCGCTGAAGTACTATGCGCAGGGCCTGCACGACAAGGTCATGGCGGAAACGCTCACCAAGATCCGGGAGGACATCAATTCGGGGGTGAGCGTGCACGAGGCTTTCCGGCGGACGGGACGTTTCAGCGACATGGTGATCGGCCTGATCCAGGCGGGTAGCGATGCCGGCCAGCTCAACGAGGCCTTCAAGGCGCTGGCCGGGCGTTTCACGAGCGAACTGCACTTCAACAAGGCGATCCGCAAGGCGACGCTGATGCCGACGGTGATCATCTCGGTCTTGATCTGCGCATTCATCGTCTCGCAGGTGAAGATCGTACCGCAGGTGGAAGAGATGCTCTCGGGCGTGGGCGCGAAGCCTGACGGCATGACGGCGATCTCGTTCAAGGTCTCCCACACCACGCAGGCGATCTGGCCGGTGGTCGTGCTGACGATCATCGGTATCGCGATCACGATCTGGCGCTCGGAGAAGGTGCGCAACCTGATCCTGGGGCTGGCGATGTCGAAGTGGCGGTTGCTGCGCAACCTGATCCTGAGCCTGCGGCAGATGACCTTCCTGGCGACGATCAAGCTGTTGCACGCGAACGGCATCAACCTCGCGAAATCGATCCGGGTTTCCGCGAACAGCGTGAAGGGCACTCCCTTCTACAACGAGCTGCGCGAGGCGGCGGACAAGTACGAGCACTCCGGCGTGCCGCTTTCCACGGCATTCGCGAAGTATACCTCGGTGGACTCGCAGGTCGTGCACATGCTCTCGATCGGCGAGAAATCCGCCTCGCTGGACAACCAGCTCGAAATGCTCGCGCAGATGTACGAGGAGGACGCGGAGAACTACATGGCGGCCTTCACGGCATCGATCGGCTTCGTCGTGCTGCTTGCGGCGGTGGCGCTGATTGCGGCGGTTTTCGTGGGCACCTTCCTGCCGATCTTCCTGATGGGTCCGAAGATGATGAATAGCGGAATTTGACATTCCCCAACCTCTCAAGGCCATGCAACTCACCCGACTCGACCGCTACCTGCGCGAGCGCTTCGTTTACGAAACGCATGTCTATACGCTGCGTCTGCCGGAATCCATCCCGGCGGGAACGATCGCCGAGGAACTCCCGGACAGCCCCGGGCGGAAGTTCCGGCACCGGTTCATCCTCCGCAACGACAAGGCGGTGGGGACGTTGATCGAGAATTTGCGGAACTCGAACCAGATGTTCACCACGCGGGTGGTGGACCGCGAGGCGTGGTACGTGCCCTTGATCGCGCCGAACGGGAAATCGGTCACCTGGTGGCTGATCTGGGCCTCGATGACGGCGGCAGGAATCTTCGGCCTCGTCCAGGTTGCCAAGATGGCGTGGGCCAACGAGGAACTCCGCAAGAACGTGGTGGAGGCACTGGAACTCTTCAAAAGCTAGAGCGTGCAGATCCTTCGGATTTCCGTCTTTTCAATAGCTCCAAAACATTATAACACCCACTCGTCCCATGAAGGCCACGTCCACATCCAGCTCGCGGTGCGGCGGTTTCACGCTCCTCGAGGTTTCGCTGGTGATCTGCATCCTGATCGCCCTGATGGGCGTGGGGATGAGCGTGTCGGGATCGGCCCGGACGTGGAAACTGGGCCGTGCCGGCTCGGAGACGCTGCGGTTGGTTTACTCGGCGCAGAAAACCTATCTGGCGGACCACCCCACCGCGACGGTGAGTTCGCTGACGCAATCGGCCCTGCTGCCCTATCTGCCGGGCGGGCCGAGCAGCTTCCCCACCTCGACCTCGTCGGAAAATGCGACGCTCTACGTGCGGGTCAATGTTTCGCCCCCTTACCTGACGACCACGAGCGGTGGCACGTCTGGCAGCCGCTACGATCCCTCCGGTAGCACCACGGACTCGCTCTGGGACGTCGGGGAATGAAGGAACGCCGAACCACCATCGTCGCCTTGCTGAGCGCCTTCCTGGCATGTGCCGGAGCGGCGGCTGGCGGGGAATTCAGCACGATGGGAGACTATGTGATTCACCGGCAGGTGAAGATCACGGGAGCCGGGAAGGTGGTGGACATCCCGATGAAGCCGCTGCCACTGCGGGTGGAGACGGACGGGGTGACGGTCCGGATTTCGACTTCCGCCGAGAACGACGACAGTTGGTCGGCATTCAAGATCTACCGCTCCGACGGGATCGGACGGCAGACGACGGCGGGAGGACCGCTGGAAGTGGTGCCCGGGGTACAGGCGACGAGCGATACCGGCGGGGTGTACAAGCACCTGCGGCTGACACGGGATACGCTGACGCTGACGGTTTTTCCCGGAGTCTCCGACCAGACCGTGATCACTCATGCCCGCCTCGCCCCCCCCGCCACCGACAAGCAGCCTGCGGCCGATGCCCGGGCAGAGCACCAGGATCCTTGAACTCATGCGCCCGCTTCCCACATCCACACAGGTCGCCCCGCTCACTGCAAAGACGGCTCCGGTGGTATCTTCGCCCCAGACACTGGAACTGGGGCCGCTGAACAGCCATACCGCTCCCGCGCAGAACCGCCGCAGCCCTGCCGCAGCGACCCAGCGGGCTTATCCGTGGTTGCTGGTGACGAGCACGGTGTTGTCCGCCGTGTTCTTCGGCCTCTATTTGAGCAAACCGGTGATTGCCGCCGGCGTTGCCCCCTCGATGGCCGAAGCGGCCATGGAACCGGCACCGCCAATGCCGCCGGGGCCATCCGCGCCGAAGACGCCGGACCCGTTATTGCCAAGTGGCAACGCCCTGCCCGGCGACAAGGCCAGCAGGCCGCAATCGGCCGATCCACGGCGGCTGGGTTCCGTGGCAAGCGGTTCGGCAGCCGCCTATGAGGAGACGAACCTGCGGATCCAGCACGTGCTGAATGCTCTCGGACCGGGCGGGGAGGACTTGGGCAAGATCACGCTGGAAGTGCCGGTGCTCTACGGTAGCCGGACGCTGCGCTGGACCCCGCAAGAGGTGGCCCGCGCGCGCGCACTGCTGGTGAGGATCGGCGACTATCAGGAAAAGTCCCGCGCGCTGCGCGAGGAAGGCGGCGCGCTGCTGGAGCAGTGGAACGCGCTGGTGGGCGACTCGATCCCGGCCGGAGCGTTGCGTGCCGATAGCCCTTCCCTGACCCGGGATGCCCTCTTGACCCCGGCCGAAGGGCTGGACAGCTCCGAAGCGATCGAAATCCAGAACCGATGAAAGCCCTACGACCGCTGCTCGCCTGCGCGGTGCTCACCGCGCCGGTCCCCGCCCAAGACATCGCACCGAAGGATTCGGAGCGCGACCCGCTGCTCTCCGCCCTTGAAGAAGGGATGGACGAGGACATGCCCTCGGTCACCGTGGACATCCGTTCCACCGCGGAGCCGATGGTCCCGGAAGACGAGGAGAAGCCGGTGGAGGTGAAGGGCACCCTTCAGGAAGAGGAGTTGGCGTCCGAAGAAGCGGAGGATCCGCCCGCACCGCCCGAGCCGGAAGGCGTGACGGTCTCCGTGGAGCCCGGAAGCGGAAGCGGCCCGGTGGACGCGAAGTCGGTGAAACTGCTGGCCCCCTTCCCTGCCAAGCCCCTGGCCGTGCCACCGGCCGGCTGGCGCTTGGAGCACCCGAAAGACCTGCCGGCATTCACCCGCGAGGTTCCGCTTTCCAACGGCACGCGCATCCAGCTCTCGATCCGTCCGCACCTGCTGGTGCCGGATGCGGACGGTGCGAACGTGGTCGCTGTGACCGAACCGGGCTTCGAGCCGGACAAGCGGTATGCCCAGACCGCGACGACGGCGGCGGTGCTCGCCACCTCTCTCGAACGGCTCGACGAGGACTCGCGGAAGATGAGCGAGGCGATCGACCGTCTCGAACAGCTTTTGGGATCGCTACCCGCGACGGAAATTCCCCGGGCTGCCATTCCCGTTCCTGAAACACCCAACCGCAAGCCGCAGCGATGAAATCCAGCTTCGTTCCGATCGCCTGCGGAACCGCCCTCGCCCTGATGGCCGGGGCTGCTGGTGCCCATTGGCTCTCCGTGCGCGACATGGTCGCGCTGGCACGTCTGATGCCGCAGGGTCCTGCCGCACCC
>CBFGPU010000313.1:0-4522 GCA_965650715.1 uncultured Haloferula sp.
CGTCGCCGGCCAGGCGTTCCCTGGCGCGGGCTTCGTCCTTCGGGATGCGGTCGAGGTCCTCGGCCATCCCGCGGAGGCGGCGGTCGCGGTCTTGGAGCACGAGGAGAGCTTGGATCGAAGGCGACATGGCGGTTTGTTAGCGGCGGGGTGGGGGAGGCGCAAGCCCTGTCGGCGGCGGGGGGTGGATCGCGGGTTGCAATGCCCGGAGGAACGTCCAATGATCGCGGCAGCGCATGGACGACCGACTAAGCGACGCTGACAAACTCTCGATCCGGTGCCCCGGCTGTGGCCAGCGCTTCAAGGTGGGCCCGGAACTGAAAGACCGCATGGTCGAGTGCGGCACCTGCGAACACCGCTTCCGCGTGAACGACGAGGTGGTGGTGCGGCAGAAGAAATTCTACCCGGGCGAGCGGCGGGACCGCGGTCTGGACCAGTTTTCCCGGATCCCGAAGGGTGCGAGCGTGGCAGCAAACTTCCAGACGGTGCAGTATGCGGAGGAACCGGTGCACACGCCTCTGGCGGGGACTTCGCCGTTGCGGATGCTCTTCGGGCTGGTGGCTGTGGCCGCGGTGGTGCTGGTGCTGGTGCTGCTCGCCTTCGGCGGAAGGCCGGGGGGCATGCTGGACGGTGCCCAGCAATCCAAGCGGCTGATGCTGGCGGGATTCACCGCGCTGATCGCATGGATCTTCCTGCTCGCGGCGAATCCTACCGCGCGGCTGAGGGCAACCTTCGGCGCGATCGTGGCGAGCTCCCTGCTGCTGTCTTTTCCCTTCCTCTTCACCGAGGGCAATAGCCCGAAGACCTCCGAGGGCGGATCCCTTGCGATCCGCCCCGGGCCGCCGGAGGCACCGGCCGCCAATTCGGGTGATCCGGCCTATGCGGAGCTCAAAAAGGAGATCGGCTACGAGCCGCTTGAAAAGGAGATCGAGCGTTACCGGAACTCGCCGACGCTGGCAGGACGGAGCGCGACGGGAATCTGGCTCCGCGATCTACAAGGCTACCATCGGCTGCAGATCAAGGACTACATCGTCCGGAACACGGGTGCGGATCCGAGTTCCCACATCTATCCCCGGCTTCCCGACTACCTCATGGTTGTTTCGGGATCGCCGCAGGATCTGGCCGAACTTGCCCGTCTCTGCGAGCGCTTCGGCGAAGTGAAGCGGGTGATCGACGATTTGCGCGTGATCGAGGTGGCGGTGGATAACAGCAGCTTCGTCGAAGGTCCGCTGGAGAAGCTGACGAACCGCGAGAACCCCGCCTTCTACGAGTTGAACCGCCGCGAAATGGAGAGCATCGATCTGGAGCGCGCGCGCAATGCAATCATGCGGCTCGCGGATGCGGAACCGAAGCTCTACCGCAAGGATATCGTCGCGCGGATGCTGCAGCTCATGAAAGAGGGCGACCTGGCGATGCAGGACCAGATCTGCCGGGCGCTTCTGGCATGGGCGGAACCGGACGACGGCTCGGTTCCGGTGGTGCGGGCCGCGCTCGCCAAGCTTCCGCCCGCGCTCGGCGAAGTGCCGGACAGCATGGTCAAGTTCCTGGCGGCGGCGAAGGACAAGGAGTCGATTCCCTTGGTGGATGCCCTGTGGGTCGCGGATCACAATCGCTGGGAAGAACTCTATGGCAGCTTCGGCCCGCCGATCGAAGAGCGGGTGCTGGGACATTTCGCCAAAGTGCAAGCCTCGATGAAGCGTTCGGCCGCGCGTCTGCTGGGTCGCGTCGGTAGCTCCGCGAGCATCCCGGTCTTGGAAGCGGCGCGCGCGGATGCGGACGCCGAGCTCTCTGTTTATATCGAGCGGGCCCTGGCCGCGATCCGGTCGCGGTCCTGAACCCCGGCGAAACCACGATCATGCACGCTCGCAAGATCCTGCTGCTTGCCGGTATGCTGATCTTGTCCCAATGCGGGACACCCTCGCCGCCCCAATGCCGGAGCCTTCCCCGTCCCTCGCGTGGGGATCCCGCGGCGACGATGGAGGAGGCGCGGCGCGCTTGGCAGGAAGCCGGGCGGACGGGCGATCCCGCGGCAATCGGTGCCTACAACGCGGCGGTGATGAAGCTCTTCGACCGCCTTCGCTGTGGAACGGGAACCTACCACGAGCGGGCGGCGGAGCTGGGATCCCGCATTGACGAATCGCGCAGCCTCGGCGCCGGCATCCGCATGCATGATCTCGATGCCCTCGTCCCGGCCTCGGCGATTTCCACCAAGGCCATCGGCGAACGGCACATCGAGGTCGGCATCGGCTTGCCGGTGGTGGGCTGGAAAAAGACCGCGGAGGAAGGCAAGCCGCGTTGGGAATTCGAGCCGCCCACCGGCGTGCCCCTGAATCTAACAGCGGTGCTGCGCTTCCCCGCGGGCAAGCAGCCGGAATGGTCGTTCTCTTATCCCGGGAGGGTGAAGGAGATCGCGGTCGGCGACCGGAAGCTTCCCCTTGCGGCGGATTGGTCGGCACCCTCCGCGCTCTATTGGCAAATGAGTGATCTCGACGACCTTGACTTGGAGAAGGTCTTCCTGCCGAGCCGCTTCACCGAGGAGACGGCGCTTTACGTATCGTCGCCTTACGATCCGAAAAGGATCCCCGTGGTGATGGTTCACGGCCTGAACTCCAGCCCGGGTACCTTCAAGCGCCTCTACAACGAGCTGAACCGCGAGCCCTGGTTCCGCGAGAACTATCAGGTCTGGTTCTATAGCTATCCGACGGGGAACAATTGGCTCTACAGTGCCGCTCTTTTCCGGCTCGCGATGATGAATGCCGATCGCCACGCCCGCAAGAAGGGGCCGACCGGCCAATGGGATCGCATGATCGTGATCGGACACTCGATGGGCGGGGTGATCTCCCACGCCTCCTTGAAGAAACCGGGCGATGCCTTCTACCACGCCTTTCAGAAGCGTCCGCTGGAGCAAGTGACCGACAACAAGAACCTCCGCGAAGCGGTGCGGCTGCTCACGATGTACGATCCGCTGGAGCCGCCGGATCGCGTGATCTTCATGGCCGCTCCCCACCGCGGATCGCCAATGGCAGACCGCTTTTTCTCCTCGCTGATCCGGAACATGATCCGCCTGCCGAAGCGGCTGACCGTGGATTTCGTGGACTTCACATTGAACGACGTCAGCAGTCTGACCACCGCGGGCGAGGGCTCGTCGAAGGGCTGGCTCACCAGCATCGGTTCGCTTTCTCCGTCCTATCCCGCTTACGAGGCGATGGGGCGCCTGCCCTTCCGCGAGGGACTTCAAATTCACTCGGTGATCGGGGACCGGGGCCGTGGCGATACGCCCGATAGCTCGGACGGCGTGGTGCCCTACTGGTCATCGCACCTCGCGCCCGTGCAGAGCGAGTGCATCGTGCCCTTCAATCACAGCGTGCCCGCTTGTCCGCAGGCCGCGGTTGAGGTGAAGCGCATCCTCAAGGAACACCTGGGGCGCGGCGGGAAGCACTCCACTCTTTCACCGCGGGGCGATTGAGGAAATAAAGCGCCAGCACCGGATAGGTGCAGGAGACGAGCGGGGAGATGACGCCGCTGATCGACATCATCCCGCCCATGGCGGAGACCACGCTCTGTCCCGGGCCGGCGGGAATGCCGCTGCCCGTCATCACTTGCTCCATCAGCGCTTTCGTTTTCGGCACGACCCAGCCGATGGCTACGACCATGGAGACGAGCTTCGTGGCGATCGAGGTCCAGGCATAGCGATTCGACCAGGGGATACCGTCGGGATTGGAACGTACCAGCTTGAGGCCGGAGATCAGGAGCAGGACCGCGAGGCCGATCATGAAGATGCCCGTCATCAGGGAAACCCAGCGTAACTCCGTCTGCATCTCCATTTGCGCCTGCATTTGCGCCTGCATCTGGGGTGTTGTGGCGGCAGCGGGGAAACCGACCAGCATCCCGGCGAAGAAGAAGCTGGCGAGATTCCAGAGGCCGGTGATGAACCCCAGTCCGGCGAAGACGAGATGGATCACACCGAAGACCTTCACGGCCTGCGGTTCGACTTGCACCGGCACGGGCATCGGTGGCGGCTGGGGAAGGGGAGGGAGATGGGCGTTGTCCATGGTGCCCATGGCAATCTTCCCTGCCTCCGCTGTCGATCCCGGATTGCTTCGGCGTGGACCCTGGGCTTATTGTCGCGGTCGTGAGCACCTCCCCGCCGGTCGCGTTGAGCATTGCTGGATCCGATTGTTCGGCAGGGGCGGGACTTCAGGCGGACCTGAAGACCTTCCAGCATCACGGCGTGTTCGGTCTCACGGCGGTGACCTGCGTCGTGGCGGAGACTCCCGCGGTGGTGCGGTCGGTACACGCGGTGCCGCCGGCGATCCTGCAGGACCAGCTCCGCGTCTTGCTGGAGGCCTTCCCCGTCGGCGCGATCAAGACCGGCATGCTCTTTTCGAAGGCCCACATCGTGGCGGTCACGGAGATCCTTTCGGAGTACCGCGGCATTCCCCTGGTGATCGATCCGGTGATGATCGCATCTACCGGCGACCCTCTCCTCGAAGAGAATGCGATCGCGGCGTACAAGGAGCGCTTG
>CBFGPU010000314.1:0-4510 GCA_965650715.1 uncultured Haloferula sp.
GGCAATATCACGATCGATACGGCCGGAGCCTATGCCGTGACCGGCGAGGCGGCGATCGGCTCGAATGTCGCCGCCGGTGCCGGAGGGGTGGGCAGCAATGTCAACCTCACCTTGCAGAACGGCGCGCTCAACGTGAGCAGCTGGTTCTCCGTGGCACGTGGCAACGGCACCGGTTCGGTGTCCTCCGACGTGGTCCTGAACAACTCGTCGGCCTTGACGGTGGTGAACTTCGGTCTGGGCTTCAACAACGGCAGCGCCCTGAACACGTCGCGGGGCTCGGTCACGCTCAACGACAACTCGATCTTCACCGTGAGCAACAACAACGCCAACTTCAACTTCGGCGAGTCCGCGGGGTCGTATGGCACGATGACCCTGAACGGCTCGTCGAGGCTGGTGCACAACGGGAACGCCAGCGGCACCCGCATCGGGCTGGCGGGGACGGGCGTACTGAACATCGCCAGCGGCAACGCCGTCGTGGACGTCCGCAACCTGATCATCGGCCAGGGCACCAACGGGGTGGGCGCGGTGTACAACCGGGGCACGCTCACGTCCGTCGGGCAGGACGGGCTGTTCCTCGGCGACGGCGCGGGGAGCGCCAGCTATTTCCTCAACGACAACGGAGCGGCCGCGGTGGCGAACGACAACTCGGCGACGATTGTCGGGGGCATCGGGAACAACTCCAACTCGGTGATCGACGTGACAAGCGGGGTCCTGTCGGGAACCCGGGTCGGGGCGGGCTTCTTCAACAACACCAACGCGACGAACACGCAGTACAATGTCACCGGCGGCGAGTTGGCGAGCGGTGCCACGGGTTTCCTGGTCGGCGACACCAACGCCCGCGTGAACAAGTGGGCGAATGTCAACGTCGTCGGCCCCGGTGTCTTCAGCAACGCCGCGGCGATCAACCTTTCCAATGCGAACAACGCCTCCAACACCGGCATCCTCTCGATCCAGGGCGGCGGCACGGTGACGGCGGACACGGTCACGACCGGCGGCGCGGCGAGCAACACCTTCGTCAATATCGACAACGGCACCCTGCGCGCCAGCAGCGGCAGCACGGCCTCGCTGATCAGCGCGAACATCGACCGGGTGACCGTTTATTCCGGTGGTGCGGTCTTTGACACGAACGGCTTCAACAAGAGCATCGACGCCGTGATCGCGGCTCCCGATGCGAACGGGACGACGACTTCCGGGGTGACATCGATCAGCCTGAGCGGAACCGGGACCGGCTACGAAGGCCGCCCGGTGGTGAAGATCACCGGGGGCGGAGGGACCGGGGCGACCGCGGTCGCGAACTTCAACCCGGCGACGGGCGAAGTGACGGGGATCACGATCACCAGCGCGGGTTCCGGCTACACCAGTGCGCCGACCGTGACGATTCTCGGGGGCGGCGGCAGCGCGATCACCGCGACGGCATCGATGGGCGCGGTGGCCGGCGGGGGCATCACCAAGACCGGATCGGGGATCCTCACGCTGAACAACGCGAGCACCTACAGCGGGCCGACCGTCGTGAGCGCCGGCACTCTTTACGTGAACGGTTCGCTCAACGGCACCTCCGCCACCACCATCGCCTCGGGCGCGACGCTCGGCGGCACCGGCGACATTGTCACGGGCACGGTTTCGTTTTCCGGCGCGGGTTTCGTGAACGCCGGCAACTCCGTCGGCGAACTCGGGGTCGCGGCCGCGGATCTGAGCGGAGGCACGTTGCTGGTCGAATACGACACCTCCACCCTCGGCCTGATCGATTTGTTCAGCGTCGTCGGGGCCCTCGACATCGCGGGAGCGGCGGTGGACTTCAACTCGCTGGGCCTCGGTCTGGACGGAACATCGACTTACACCTTCGCCACCTATGGCAGCCTCACCGGCGGCAGCTTCTCGCTCGTGAGCGATCTGCCCTCCGGTTACCAGCTCGACTATGGCACCGGGACCAACAGCAGCATCTCGCTGGTGCCCGTCCCGGAAGCGCGGAGCGCGCTGCTGGGCGGTCTCGGGGCGCTGATGCTGCTCCGCCGCCGGCGGATCCGTGTCGATCTCGATTGATCGCGTGATGCGGGAATGACTCCCGCCGATTCTCTCCGGTTCATTCCCTCCCGTTTTGGGTTTTTCGGGAGGGAAGGGAACCCGGGGGCAACCGGCCTGGGCTGACCGGAAGGTCCGCCCAGGCCGGTATGTTTTTGGAGGAAAGTGGAATGGGAAGGAACGAACCGCAGAGGCGCGGAGGTCGCGGAGGAAGAGGGGAGAGGAGCCCCGTCTGCCAAAGCGGATGAATCGAAGGCTGAGGTGATCCGCTCATAGTCTTCCAAACGGGTTTTTTCTTTGGAAGTCCTTGGAAACGCCAATATTTTAGGGATCGAGGGAGGGTCGGGAAGATGGCCGGAAGCACTGCGGGAACTTGAATGGCGGAATCGTGCCATTTTTCAGCCAGTCCATACAAGCGGCGGGCCTTTGGATTTGATACAAATTCTTCAATCCACTGCATGTTTTCGGCAAAACCCAAAACTTGCCGCCAACTCGAACCTTTGACTGAATCCCAACTCCGATCCAGATGAGGCAGGCCGGTCTGTCACCCACGCAGAAGGATGTGGCCAAGGCACTTGGCATGGCGCAATCGACGGTCTCGATGGCCCTGCGCGGGGACATCTCGATCACGCAGCCGACCCGGGAGCGGGTCCTCAAGGTGGCGACCGCGATGGGCTACCAGCCCAATCCTTCCGGAGCCGCGCTGGCCCATCTGCGGCAGTCGTCGAAGGTTCGGCCGGTTCAGGCATCGTTGGCTTGGTTGAATGGCTGGCCCGATCCGGGGATGTTGCGCCGTTACCGGGAGTTCGACTGCTATTGGGAGGGGGCGTCCCGTGCCGCCCTGGCGGCGGGATATCGTCTCGACGAGTTCGTGGTGAACGAGGATCTCCCCTTGCGGAAACTCGGGAAGGTCCTGCAGGCCCGCAACGTGAACGGCATCATCGTGCCGCCGGGGCCGCTACCGGCGGGGTGGGAGGATTTCGACTGGAGCGACTATTCGCTGGTACAGCTCCGGATTCCCCGGCTGCCACGGGATCTGGCGGCGTTCTCTGTTTCGAGCGACCAAGCGGGCAATGCCATGATGGCGACGCAGGCGATGAGGGCCAAAGGCTACCGTCGGGTCGGGTTTGTCGGGATCCGGTGCCAGGCCCGCCTGTTCGGAGCCGGCTATCTCTGGGGCCAGCAGGAATTTGGTCCGACCGAACGGCTGAAACCCCTGCTGCTGAAGGAAGGCGAGAGCCCGGACGTTCAATTGAAGGCCTTGGGACGCTGGATGGCCGACCAATGCCCGGATGCGATTCTCACGGATATCCCCGGGGTGCCGGACATGCTCGCCGGTCTAGGCTTCCGGGTTCCCGAAGATGTCGGCCTGGCGGCGCTGGGCATTCTCGATTGCCCGATCGATGCGGGAATCCACCAAAACCCCTCGGAAGTGGGCCGGGTGGGAGTCCAGATGCTCGTGTCCCTGATCAACAGCAATGTCCGCGGGCTGCTGACGATCCGGCAGGATGTGCTGGTGAAAGGCACTTGGACGGATGGCAGCAGCCTTCCCCGGCGGGTGCCGCGTCCGCGGTTCGTGGAGGCGGCCGCGGTGTAAGGACGGCGGTCAAGGGGGGCGCGGTGCCGACGGGCGGCATTTCGTCCCTCCACGGCGGTTGCGCGGTGATTTTCGCGGGCAAGTCGCGGGATCCATGCCACACCTTACCGATTGGCAAAACTCCTGTGCATGTCTTGTCGGGCTTCCGTGATCCTCGCCCTTTCCGCCACGGTCTTTTTCGCGCCGGGTCCGATCTTCGCGGATGAGGCTGCGCCGCGCATTTCCGAGCGGGAGTATCCCTCCGCCGCGCCCGGCCCGTTGCAGCCGGTGATGCCGCGGCCGATGATCGAAGCCGGGCTGGCGAGCCATGACCGCGCGCTCTTCATCAAGCGGGGCTGGATCCGCGATCCCTACATCGTGCACGGGCCGGATGATTTCTATTATCTCACCGGCACCACCCCGAATCCCGGGGACAAGCGGGTCGAGTCGGACCCCTACAACGTCGGCCTCGGCAGCAACTCGATTGTCGGCGGCGTGGTGCAGGTATGGCGCAGCAAGGACCTCGTCGATTGGGAGCCGCCCGGCATGCCCTTCACCTTGAAGGACAGCTTTCACGTGCAGCCCGGCAAACTGGTCTGGGCACCGGAACTCCACTGGCTGGGAGACCGCTGGGCGCTGGTCCATTGTCCGGCGGAGAAAGCCAACCTGTCCCTGAGCCCGGGTGCCGAACTCAAGGGACCCTGGACCCACCCGATGGGTAGCAAGCTCGGTAACAAGCACGATCCGTCCCTCTTCAGAGACGGCGACCGGTGGTGGATGTTGTGGGAAAACACGTCGATCGCCCCGCTGGCGGACGACTTCTCGGGTTTCGCCGCCGCGCCCGTTCGTATCGATCCTGCCGGCAGCCGCCCGGGGCCGGCGGGCAAGCCGATCCGGCGCATCGGCCACGAGGGC